>VAZH01000173.1 GCA_005884465.1 Alphaproteobacteria bacterium
CGGAACTGGGACGCGGATCGTGGTCATGACCGACGACGGATCTTACGTGGAGCGCGCCAAGGATTAGGCTGCTGGGCAAGGTTTGGCGCCGGGGGGCGACGCATTGGGTACGAAAGCTGTCCGATCCGCCACGCATCTGGTGGCTTCGTCCTTCGTGCTCGTCGCTGGCACATCGATCCTCAGCGCCGACGAATTCAGAACGCCTGCGATTTCGGTCGCCCGCGTCGAATGGCGCGCGGCTCTCGATCAGCTCCGGTCCGAGATCAGCACGCAGCCGACTGTGGCGTCCGCCTTCACGTTTTTGGGCCGACGCCGGCTCGCTGCGTCAGATCCGCGTTCGATGCCCGCGCTGCTGCAACTCAATGCGGTGACTTCGCGGATCTTTACCGGGATCGGGCGCAGTCCGGTGCCGGTGCTGCTGCCGTTCGACACCGCGGCATTTCTCGATGCACGGTTGAAGGGCGCGCCGGCGAGCCTCTCGCCCTCGCGTTATCAGGCGGACTTCAGTCCCGCTGACCTGTTCGATGCGGGGCCTTCCGGCTACGACGCGGTGTTTTCGCTCGAGCCCGGCGCCGGCGGCGGCATGCCGCAACGAACCTTTGCCAAGCCTGTCGAAGTGCAGATCACGGGCTCGATCCTGACCTACGACATCCGTGATACGCTCGGCGGCAAGGGCGAACCGGTAAAGGCATTGTCGGCGCAATTCCCCGACCTGCGCCGCTTCATCCGGGAGGGCTATGTTCGCTACGCCTTCAGGCGCTTCGGTGTGCCCTATGTGGTGTCGATCCAGTGTCTCGACAGTAGCCCCCGCGCGCGGCGGCTTGCCTGCCGCGAGGCCTATCCGGTCGCCGAGCGTTTCCTGAAAGCGTTGCGCATCGCCGGCGGCCTGCCCTCGCGGCCGCGAATGGATCTTCCCTCAGGCGTCGCCGAGCGGCCGGCGGAAAAGTCTCCTGACTTCCTCTATCGCCCGGTGGGCGATATCGTCGCCAATAGCGGCTATCGCAGAGAGGGCGGCCGCGCCGACTTCACCGCTTATTCGCAAATTCGATTTCCGCTGGAAAAGGCGCCTGCCTTCATCCACTCGCAATCATTGCGAAACCGCAGAACGAATGACAAACTGCTATCGCTGGACGGGCCGGCTGGCGGAAAAACAAGTTATCCGTGGCAGGATAATTTTTGCGAAGCCCGCAGTTTTGGGGTGGGACAATGCCCCGGTGGTTTTGGGCACCAGGGGCAGGATATCCGCCCCGCACCGTGTCCGCCGCGCAATGAACGCGCCGATCGCTGCGAGCCGAACCAGCGGCCGGTCGTCGCCGTCCGCGATGGCGTCGTGATCCGCTCGCTGACAGAGCAGGCGGCAACGCTGCAGATCAACACCCACAACGAGCACATACGCTTTCGCTACATGCATATGAATCCGATGAGAATGGATGCCGACGGCATCCTGAACGGACGTCACGTCGGCGAAGGCGAGAAAATCGGCGTGGTTTCGAATTATCTGGACCATCCCAACGGCACCAGCCGCCATTTGCATTTCGATGTGCAGGTGTTCACGCGCGATGGCTGGCTCTGGGTCAATCCCTACGTCACCCTGGTCTCGGCCTATGAGCGTTTGATCCACGGCCGCGGGCGCCAGATCGGGCCCGACTCGCTCCCCTCGCCTGCCGTGGCCCATGCGTTGCCGCAAGATGTAATCCATCCCCGCAGCCAGGAAGGCAGCGATAACTGATCTCTCGGGACGCCGCCCCGACGCCGCCGCAGAGTTGCAGCAGTATGGCTGGTTCCAATGGCTTAACGACCTTTGCCGCGACCCTTTCCGCACCGCGAGACTGGCCTGATGAAGCAACCTGATTCCCTGAAAACACTGACGCGCCGCGCAGTGCTGCGATCCGGCCTTGGTGTCGGTGCCCTGCTCGCGCAGCCCCTTGCCGCGTTTGCCGCCGCACCCCCCGGCTTCGACGAATGGCGCGACGGCTTTCGCGCACGTGCGCTGGCGAGAGGCATTTCGGATGCGACCTGGACCCGTGTGATGGGCCGCATCGAACCGGACATGTCCGTCTTCAAGCAGATGCGGAACCAGCCCGAATTCAACGAGCAGATCTGGCAATACATCAACCGCCGCGTCTCGGACTGGCGCATCATCGCCGGCAAGGAAGCGCTGAAGAAGAACGAGGCGCTGTTTGCGCGGATCGAGAAGGATTTCGGCGTCGAGCGCGGCACCCTGCTCGCATTGTGGGGCGTCGAATCCGCCTACGGCGATCCCTTGGTGCAGCAGAACCATATGCGCCCGGTATTTCCCTCGCTCGCCGCACTCGCCTGGAACGAACCGCGGCGCCGCGCCTATTGGGAAACCGAACTGATCAACGCGTTGAAAATCGTCGATCGCGGCTGGGGCAGCCCTGAGGAGATGCGGGGCTCATGGGCCGGCGCGATGGGACATACCCAGTGGATGCCGGAAGTCTGGCTCAATGTCGGCATGGATTACGATGGGGATGGCCGGGTGTCGCCGTTCGGCAAGCCCGACGATGCGCTCGGCTCCAGCGCGCGGTATCTGGTCAATCGCGGCAAGTATCACCGCGGCGAACATTGGGGCTATGAAGTGCGCGCGCCCGGTGCAGCCTCCGGCGGCAACCGGACCTACGCGGCTTGGGCAAACGCGGGCGTGCGACGCGCCGACGGCCAGCCATTTCCGCAGCCGAATGCGAGCGCGCAGATGTGGGTGCCGGTGCAAGGCGGTCCGGCGTTCCTGCTGGGACCGAATTTCTACGCGGTGCGCAGCTACAACCCGTCGATGAACTACGCGCTGGCGATCTGCCATCTCGGCGACCGCATTCTGGGCGCGCCGCCCTTCATTCAGCCGTTCCCCGGCTCCGAGCGCGCGCTGACGCTCGCCGAAGTCCAGGAAATGCAGACCCGACTGACCAAAGCGGGCTTTGACACCGGCGGCACCGACGGCCGCGTCGGCAACGACACCATGAAAGCGGTGAAGGATTATCAGACCAAGATGGGGCTGTTGCCCGCGGACGGCTACGGCGGGCTGAAAGTGCTGGCGCGGTTGAGGCAGGGATCGTGAACGGGCTCCCTCGCCCCGCCCTTGCGGGGAGAGGGTTGGGGTGAGGGACTCTTTCCAGAAATCGTGAGCGCAATTTTGGCGGCGACTTTCCCTCACCGCCGCGCCAAGAGCGCGGCGACCTCTCCCGCAAGCGGGGAGAGGTTTAGGTCAGCGCGCGGCGCTCACTTGATCACCGTCGGTCCCTGATCCGGCACGGCGACGTCGAGGACGCGCAATTGCACGCGTTCGGCGCCCTGCCAGCGATCGAGCGCGAGCGATCCTGCGACATGCAGCGGCTGCCCGCGATGGCCGATCAACGCGTTGCCGAGCTTCTGGCCGATCGAGCGAAACGCGACGCCATTGACGATCGAGCCGTCGCCCGACTTGAACCGCAGGCGCAGATGCGCCTGCCCCACTTCATCGGCGTAAACCAGTTGATGCGACGGCAGCGCCACCACCGGCTCAGGATTGCCGCTGCCGAAGGGACCTGCGCGATTGAGCGTCGCAGCCAATTCCGGCGTCACCGCGCGGGCACTCACCGCGCCATCGATGAACAGCTCATTTTCATGCCGCGAGTTTGCAACGTCATGCGCCAGCGCGCTTTCCATATAGGCGCGGAATTCCGCCAGTCTCTCCTTGCGCAGCGTCACGCCCGCGGCCATGGCGTGGCCGCCGCCCTTCATCAGCAATCCGTCCTTCACCGCCTGACGCACCGCCCTGCCGAGATCGACGCCGGAGATGGAACGGCCCGAGCCGGTGCCGAGGCCGCCCGGCTCCAGCGCAATGGCGAAAGCCGGCCGCGAGAATTTTTCTCTCAGCCGTGACGCGACCAGGCCAACCACGCCGGGATGCCAGCCTTCCGATGCCGTGACGATCACTGAACCCTTGTCTTCGAGCCCGAGCGAGGCCAGCGCCTCGGCTTCCGCCTGCGCTTCCGCCATCTGTTCGATGACGCGGCGCTCGGTATTGAGCCGGTCGAGTTCGGCGGCAATCCGCGCGGCTTCGGAGACATCGGCTTCCAGCAACAGCCGCACCCCGAGATCGGCGCGGCCGATCCGGCCGCCGGCGTTGATGCGCGGCCCCAGCATGAAGCCGAGATGCCAGGCTTCGGGTGGCCCGTTCAGCCGCGACACGTCCATCAGCGCAGTATGGCCGACATGATCGCGACGCCGCATCGCGATCAGGCCCTTTGCAACAAAGGCGCGGTTGAGCCCGGTCAATGGCGCGACATCGGCGACGGTACCGAGCGCGACGTGATGCAGCATGCCCAGGAGATCAGGCTCCGGCATTTCCCCGGTCCAGAATCCGCGTTCACGCAATTCCCTGTTGACCGCGACCAACGTCACCAGCACCAGACCGACCGCGGCAAGATGGCCGAGGCCTGAAAGGTCATCGAGCCGGTTCGGATTCACCAGCGCGTCCACCTCAGGCAATTCATCACCGCATTGGTGATGATCGATCACGACGACCGACATCCCGAGCCGTCGGGCTTCGGCCAGCGGCTCGAGGCTGGTGGTGCCGCAATCCACCGCCACCAGCAGCGTAGCGCCCTTGCCCGCAAGCATGCGAACGGCCTCGGTGTTGGGGCCGTAGCCCTCGAAAAGCCGGTCGGGAATATGAATCAGCGGATCGAGCCCGCAGTGCCGCAGGTGCCATGCCAGGAGCGCCGCGGAGGTCGCGCCGTCGACATCGTAGTCGCCGAAGATCGCAACTCTTTCGCTTCGTATGGCCGCGTCCGCGATGCGTTTCGCCGCCGCTTCCATCTGCGTCACGGTGTAGGGATCGGGCATCAATTTGCGGATGGTCGGATCGAGAAAATCCTCCACTGCCTCGATGCCGACGTCGCGCCCCGCCAGCACCCGCGCCAGCATCTCCGGCAGTTGATAGCGCTGCACGATCGCGAGCGCGCGCGCAGCGCCGCGCGCATCGAGCCGGTCGCGCCACAGTTTTCCCGTGACGGATTGCGCAACCCCGAGAAACGCCGGCGGCGCTTCGACAGGCAATGCGGATGCAGGGAGCGTCATGATGCTCTGGGAAGATAGGTATGAAGCGCGATTCGGCAAATATCGTGCCCCGGATGCTGCGCAGGGCGCAAGCGGTACGCTGCTAAGCCGGGGCCCATGCTACGCCTGTGATGCTACTGGGTCGCGGCTCTGCGGTG
>VAZH01000174.1 GCA_005884465.1 Alphaproteobacteria bacterium
ATTTTAAAGGCACTGCCGAAGATGGCGAAGGCGGCGCACTCCGACAAGCTGCGTGCGGCGTTCGAAAAGCATCACGGCGAGACCGAAGGCCAGGTCGAGCGCCTTGAGCAGGTTTTCGAATTGATCGACAAACCGGCGCGCGGCAAGACCTGCGAGGCGATGCAGGGCCTCCTCGACGAGGGCAAGGAGATCATGGAAGAGTACAAGGGTACCGAGGCGCTCGATGCCGGCATGGTTGCCGCGGCGCAGGCCGTCGAGCATTACGAAATCGCGCGCTACGGCACGCTGAAGCAGTGGGCCCAGCAGCTCGGCATCAAGGACGCGGTTCGCCTGCTGGATCAGACCCTGCAGGAGGAGAAGAAGACGGACGAAGCTCTGACGTCGCTCGCGGAAGCTTCCGTGAACCTCGAGGCCGCCGCTTGATCTCTTCTTCGTGTCCCGGACGCGGTGCAGCGCCTGTTTGGCGGTGCACCGCAGAGCCGGGACCCACGCCGCACATACCGACGTCATCCTGAGGAGCGCGCACCTTGCGCGCGTCTCGAAGGATGGACGCTTGCACCTTCTGTCATCCTTCGAGGCTCGCAAGAACTCGCACCTCCAGCGACAACGGCGAAGCCGTTGCGCGGGGATGACGAATTCGCGTTAAGCCGCGCGCGCGGATTTTCGCAACGTCGCCGCGGCAATCCTGAAATCATCGACAAAGCGCGCATATTCCCGGGCCTTGGCGTCGGCATCGGGCTGCCGCAACAGATAGGACGGATGCACCGTCACCAGCGCCTTGATCCCATCCTCGAGATCGATCAGGCGTCCGCGATTTTTGTTGATCGGCGTGATTTTATTGAACACGCATTGTGCGGCGGTGGCGCCCATCGCCACCACCAGCACTGGCTTGATCGCGGCCAGTTCGCGCTCGTACCACTGCCGGCACGCTTTGATCTCGGGCGTATTCGGCTTCTGGTGCAGGCGGATTTTTCCGCGCGGCAAGAATTTGAAATGCTTTACCGCATTGGTGACATAGACCTTCCTGCGATCGATGCCGGCTTCGTCCAGCGCGCGGTCGAGCATCAGCCCTGCCGGTCCCACGAACGGTTTGCCGGCAAGGTCTTCCTTGTCGCCGGGCTGCTCGCCGACCAGCATCATCTGCGCATTCTGAGGGCCTTCGCCGAACACGGTCTGCGTCGCATTCTTCCAGAGATGGCAGGCGCGGCAGTGGCGGGCTTCTTCGCGCAGGGTCTTGAGGCTGAGGCCGGACATGCGTGACGCCGTTGTCATGGACGTTTTCCAGTCGCCGGTTAGGGTGTCATTGCCGCGAGTGAGGGCTCAATGCCGGCAGCCGCCGGAGGTTCCTTCGATCCCATTGGGATTACTCACGAAAATCATGACCGCCTGACACGATTGACTCCTTGGGCGATGTTAGCTTTATATTAGAACATATCATGAACAAATGAGCCGGCTGTGGGTTCACTGTAGAGAACCTGCGACGGCCCAACGTCTTCCTGAGGAGGGCGCAATGACCACGCTTGCGACTTTGCGCGGCAGCATCGAGCGCATCGAGGCGCACGGCGACGCCTGCACGCCTGGGAGGGTGGCGCTCGGGCATGCCGACGCCGATGCGACGCTGCAGGGCGGCCTCGTCGTGGGTGCGATGCACGAGGTGTTCACCGATGCAGGCCGGCAAAGTGCCGCGGCGACCGGTTTTGTCGCAGGCCTTGCGGGGCGGGTGGCGGCGCGGCGGCCGCTGGTTTGGGTGCGTCAGGACTTCACCGAGATTGAATCGGGCGCGCTGTCGATGAGCGGATTAGCTGAACTTGGCCTCGATCCGCGCCTGTTGGTGACGGTGCGCGCGGCCGATGTGGACACCGCGCTGCGGACCGCCGCCGATGCGCTCGCCTGCGATGCGCTCGGCGCCGTCGTGCTGGAAGTCTGGGGCGAAGCGCGGCAGCTCGATCTCGTCGCCAGCCGCAAGCTGACACTGGCGGCGCAGGCGTCGGGCGTCACCGGCCTGTTGTTGCGGCTGGCGGCGGAGCCACAGCCCTCGACAGCGGAGACAAGATGGATCGTGCGCGCGGCGCATTCGCCGCCGGCCTCCTCTTTAATGCCTGCGGCGGCTTGGAGCGCGTGGGGCGCGCCGGTGTTCGACGCGCAGCTTGTCCGCAACCGTCATGGCCCTGTCGGGCGGTGGATCATGGAATGGAAATGTGATGAGTGCCTTTTCAGTAAACCGGCGGCGTATCCTCAGCCTGTGGCTGCCGCGCCTGCCCATCGACCGCATCAAACGCCAGCGCGCGCGCGGCAACGCCGCGCCAGCTAAAGCGTTTTCAAGCGAAAGCCTGTCCCGGACGCGAACCGGGATGGGCACCGGTTCGCATAGCAATCAAGTTTACGCAGATTGCGTAGACTTATCTGCGGTAGAAAACGCGTCAAAACAAAACTCTAACAATGATCCCAGCATTGTCGTCGCCAAGCAAAACAATGCGCTGCAAATTTTTGCTCTCGACGACGCGGCCGCGCGTCTTGGCCTTGAGGTCGGCCTGCCACTCGCCAATGCCCGGGCCATTTGCCCGCAATTAAGGGTGTTCGATGCCGATGAAGTTTCCGACGCAAAGACACTCAATGACATCGCCGACTGGTGCGACCGCTTCACACCCTTGGTAGCGCTTGATCTGCCGCATGGCCTGTTTCTCGATATCACCGGCTGCGCCCATTTGTTCGGCGGCGAGGCCGCAATGATGCGGCTAATGTGTGAGGTGTTGACCGCGCAAGGTTTTGCCGTCAGCGCCGCCATCGCCGGCACCTCGGTATGCGCACGGACGATTACCCGTCATGTCCATGGCCGCATCGTCCGCGATGGTGAGGAAGCCGATGCGGTCAAGCCGCTGCCGGTGTCCGCGCTCGGTGCCGACGAGGCCATCACCCGCGGCCTGCGCCGCGCCGGGCTGAAAACCATCGGCGATGTCGCCTCCCGCGTGCGCCATGAAATCACAGCAAGATTCGGCGCCGACTTCACGACCTTGCTGGAACATGCATTGGGGCAGGGCGATGCGCCGATCTGCCCGCGCAAACTACTGCCGGATTACATCGTGGAGAAGCGTTTCGCCGATCCGGTGGCGACGGAAGTGGTGATATCGGCGACATTATCCCGCCTGGCGAGGATGCTGGTCGTGGCGATGGCGCAGCAAGGCAAGGGCGCGCGGCGGCTGGAGGCCCGTTTCTTCCGCACCGATGGCGCAGTTCGCACCATCGTTGTCGACACCGGACAACCCGCGACCACAGCTGAGGTGATCGACCGCCTGTTTCGCGAACGGCTCAGCGCTTTAAGCGATCCGCTCGATCCCGGCTTCGGGTTCGATCTCATTCGCCTGTCCGCAAGCCGCACCGAAATCGTCGTGCAGCAGCAGCGCGATCTCGATGCCAATGTGCACGACAATGACGAACTGGCAGCCCTGATCGACCGTATCGCCGCGCGCATCGGCGGACGGCGCGTGGTCGTGCACCTGCCGCAGGATACCCATATTCCGGAGCGCGCGGTGCTGGCGGCGCCAGCGCAGCATCACCTGACAGCTGCTACCCATGCGGTCTGGCCGGCACGCGTGGAGGGAGAGCCGCCGTTGCGGCCGTTGCGGCTGTTCGAGCGGCCGGAACAGATTAAAGTCATCGCGCAGGTGCCGGATGGCCCGCCCGCCCGATTTGTCTGGCGCCGCGCTACCCACGCCGTGGTCCGCGCCGAAGGCCCCGAGCGCGTCGCCATGGAGTGGTGGCTCTCGGAAGGAGAGATGCTGACGCGCGATTATTTCCGCGTCGAGGACGAGGCCGGCTTGCGGTTCTGGCTGTATCGCGACGGGCTTTACGATCGCGAGATCGAACAGGAAGAAGGCAAGGCGGTTCAGCCGAACTGGTTCATGCACGGATTGTTCGCATGACCGCCCCTCGCTATGCGGAGATCGGAATCACGACGAATTTTTCGTTCCTGCGCGGCGGATCGGATCCGCGAGCTTACGTGCATCAGGCGAGCGAGCTGCGTCTTCCCGTCATCGGACTCGCCGATCACAACACGCTGGCAGGCGTTGTGCGGGCTTACGTGGAGCTCGAAAATCCCGAGGTTAAATTCAAGCCGAAACTTCTGATCGGTTCGCGCCTCGTCTTTAGGGACGGCACGCCGGACATTCTGGTCTATCCGCGCGACCGCGCCGCTTATGGCCGGCTATGCCAGCTGCTCACCCGCGGCAAGCGAGGCGACGATACCGAAAAGGGCGAATGTCATCTTGATCTCGACGACCTCCTGGAATTCGCAGAAGGTCAGCTTGTGGTCGTGATGCTGCCGCATCGCTTCGAGGCGGCGAAAGCGCTTCGTGTTCTCGGTCAATTGCAGCGCAGCCGCGCGGATGGCGTGTGGCTCGCGGCGAGCCTTTTGTACCGCGGCGATGACAGGCGCCGGCTGGTGCGGCTGCAGCGCATTGCCGCAATCGCCGGCGTGCCGCTATTGGCGACCAACGAGGTGCTGTATCACCATCCCGCGCGCCGCCCCTTGCAGGATGTCCTCACCTGCATTCGCGAGAAGACGACCATCGAGACAATCGGCAAGCGTCTTGAAGCCAACGCGGAGCGCTATCTCAAGCCTGCGGATGAAATGGCACGGTTGTTTCGCGATGCGCCGGAGGCGATCGCGGAAACCATGCGGTTTGCAAGCCGCATCTCGTTCTCGCTGGATCAGCTCAAATATCAGTATCCCGACGAGCCGGTGCCGCCGGGCAAGACCGCGCAGCGTCATCTGGAGGATCTGACCTGGCAGGGTGCGCACGAAAGATTCCCGGTCCGGATTTCACCCAAGACCAAAAAGGTTCTGCACAAGGAACTGCGCCTGATCAGAAAACTCAAATACGCGCATTAT
This sequence comes from Alphaproteobacteria bacterium, assembly GCA_005884465.1. Classification (GTDB taxonomy): domain Bacteria; phylum Pseudomonadota; class Alphaproteobacteria; order Rhizobiales; family Xanthobacteraceae; genus Bradyrhizobium. The sequence goes on from VAZH01000174.1 coordinate 4,889, forward strand.
TTTCTGACCGTGCACGACATCGTTCGCTACGCGCGCGAGCAAAAAATCCTCTGCCAGGGCCGGGGTTCGGCGGCGAACTCGGCCGTATGCTACGTGCTCGGCATTACTTCCGTCGATCCGACCAAGATCGATCTGCTGTTCGAGCGTTTCATTTCCAAGGAACGACTGGAGCCGCCCGACATCGACGTCGATTTCGAGCATTCGCGGCGCGAGGAGGTGATGCAGTATGTCTACCG
>VAZH01000175.1 GCA_005884465.1 Alphaproteobacteria bacterium
TTCGTCGTCGTGTCGCGGACGGCGCTGGTCACCATGCCCATCATGTTGGCGGTATTTGCGCTGCTGCATCTGAAATGGCGAAGTATCGTGATGATATTCAGCACCGCAATTGTACTGGCGGCTCTGGCATGGACGGCATCCCCTCATTTGCGGTGGACGACCGCAACGTTCCTGAGGGATTACCAGATTTACAGGGAGCTAGATCAACCGACATCGATCGGCATGCGGCTGGAATTCTGGGAAAAGTCGCTGCGGTTTTTTGCCGAGGCGCCGATCATCGGACACGGTACCGGATCGACGCGAGGACTTTTCGAGCAGGCCGCCACCGGTCCCAAGGTCCTCGCTGGTGGTCAGGTTGTCAGCAATCCGCATAACCAGACACTGAACGTCGCGGTGCAGTGGGGCGTGGTCGGAATTGTCGTGCTATATGCGATGTGGCTGGCACATCTTTTGCTGTTCCGCGGCGAAGGGCTGGTGGCGTGGATCGGATTGCTGGTCGTGGTGCAAAATATTTTCACGTCGCTGTTCAATTCTCACATATTCGATTTCACTGCGGGATGGATGTACGTGCTCGGCGTGGGCATTGCCGGCGGAATGGTGCTCAAGACAGGCTCGCGCGAACCAACATCGGGGCCGCGCAATTCCGTTAAATCATGACGGCTGGCATGCACGCGCGAGATAGGCTATCAGCAGCCTCGCAACAGCGCAGCCGCGATATTGTTTGTTACCGGTCGGCCAAATGATGCGTTTCTCAAATCTGACCTTGCGCAACGCGTTGATTGCGGCGCACGACGCGTTGGCGACTGCGCTTGCGGTGTTGGCGAGTTTCTATTTGCGTTTCGAGGGTGACGCGTTTTTCGATCGTCTGCCGCTGCTGCTGCGCATCTTGCCCTATTTCGTCGCATTCAGTGTGGTGGTCTGCTACGCCTTCAATCTGACCACAACCAAATGGCGTTTCATTTCGTTGCCGGATGCGCTGAATATTTTGCGTGTGGCGACGGTGCTGACCCTCGGACTTGTGGTGCTCGACTATATTTTTGTCGCGCCCAACGTTCATGGCACGCCGGTGGCGCCGAATGTTCAAGGCGCGTTCTTTCTGGGCAAAATCACCATCGTTCTTTACTGGTTCCTGGAGGTGTTTTTCCTGAGCGCCTTGCGCTTCGCCTACCGTTATTTTCGCTATACGCGGGTGCGTCATCACGCCAAAGCGGAGGATGCGTCCCCGACCCTTTTGGTCGGCCGCGCAGCGGACGCTGAAATTCTCCTGCGGGGAATCGAAAGCGGCGCGGTCAAACGGATCTGGCCGGTCGGCCTGTTGTCGCCGTCGAGCGCCGACCGAGGTCAGTCGATCCGGAATATACCGGTGCTGGGCGGCATCGACGATATCGAGGACGTGATTGGCGATTTCGCAAGGCGCAACAAGCCGATTGCGCGCGTGGTCATGACGCCTTCGGCGTTCGCTCCCGAGGCGCACCCGGATGCCGTTCTGATGCGGGCGCGCCGGCTCGGGTTGATCGTCAGCCGTCTACCATCGCTGGAGAGCGGAGATACGCCGCGATTGACGTCGGTCGCGGTCGAGGACCTGCTGCTACGTCCCAGCGAAAACATCGACTATGCGCGGCTGGAAGCGTTTGTGAAAAACAAGTCGGTCATCGTTACCGGCGGCGGCGGCTCGATCGGTGCGGAGATTTGCGAACGCGTCATGACGTTCGGTGCCGGCCGATTGCTGGTGATCGAGAATTCGGAACCGGCGCTCTACGCTGTGACGGAAGCGCTGGCGGCGCATCAGACCAGCGCTTTGATTGAGGGGCGGATTGCGGATATTCGCGATCGCGAACGCATGCTGCGGCTGATGAGCGAATTCAGGCCGGATATCGTGTTTCATGCCGCCGCCCTCAAGCACGTGCCGATTCTCGAACGCGACTGGAGTGAAGGGGTCAAGACCAATATTTTCGGAACGGTAAATGTCGCTGACGCGGCGTTGGCGGCCGGCGCCGAGGCGATGGTGATGATCTCGACCGACAAGGCGATCGAGCCGGTCTCGATGCTGGGTCTGACCAAGCGGTTCGCCGAGATGTACTGCCAGGCGCTCGATCACGATCTGGCATCTTCCCTGGGCGGCAGGCCGCGGATGCGTCTGATCTCCGTGAGGTTTGGCAATGTGCTGGCGTCGAACGGGTCCGTAGTGCCGAAGTTCAAGGCCCAGATCGAAGCGGGCGGGCCGGTGACGGTCACCCACCCCGATATGGTCAGGTATTTCATGACGATCCGCGAAGCCTGCGATCTGGTGATTACGGCCGCCACGCACGCGCTGGCGCCGGTGCGTCCGGACGTTTCGGTTTACGTGCTCAACATGGGGCAGCCGGTCAAGATCGTCGATCTTGCGGAGCGCCTGATCCGGCTGTCGGGTCTGCAGCCGGGCCATGATATCGATATCGTTTTCACCGGAATGCGGCCGGGAGAACGGTTGAACGAAATCCTGTTCGCCACCGAGGAGCCGGCCATCGAGATTGGTGTGGCAGGCATCATGGCTGCCAAGCCCAATGAACCGCCGATGCTGGCCCTGCGCAAGTGGATCGCGGCGCTTGAGCAGGCGATCGCCAGGGATGACCGAGCGACCATCAAGGCCATCCTGAAGGATGCCGTGCCGGAATTCGGATCGACCGCGGCTTGATATCACCGTTGTTTTCACCGGCCATGCGAGACCATTCGAAAGCGATTGATGCAAAAGCCTGGCAAAATCGTCATCGCTAGCCAACATTACCCGCCCGATCACAGCACGACGGCGGCCATCATGTCTGCGATAGCAGGCCATCTCGCAATGGACGCGCCGGTTTTGGTGCTTTCCGGGACACCCGGGTCCAAACATGAGCCGGTCAGCTCCGGTGAACCCACCATCGTCGAAATAAAAAACAGGTTGCCCGGGAAGAGTGCGTTGATCAGGCGCGCGATCGCCGAAATCCTTTTCGTGCTACGGACATTTTTGGCGCTGCTGATGAAATTGCAGCGCGGCGACGTCGCGCTCACGGTTACCGCCCCCTTTACGTTGCCTTATGCGGTTGTCGCCGCCGCCAAACTGAAACGCGCACGATCGGCGCTGATCATGCATGATCTTTTTCCCGACGTCCTGGTAATGGCCGGTCTCCTGAAGCCCGAATCGATTGTGGCCCACGCAATCCGCGCCGCAAATGTGCTGATGTTTCGCGCGCTGGATGCCGTCGTCACCATTGGCCGCGACACCGAACAGCTGCTTCTGCGCTACCGGGGAGTAACGCGCGAAAAGATCTGGTTCATTCCGAATTGGGCCACGCTGGCTCCGGCAGTTCGGCCGATTCAACCCGATAACCGTTATCGTCGCCTGCACGCCGCACGCTTCATGGTCGGCCTTTCCGGCAACCTCGGTTTTACCCACGATCCCGTGGTCGTGTTTGAGGCTGCACGATTGCTGCGGGATGATCCGGATATTCATTTCCTGCTTTCGGGCTGGGGAATAGGTTTCGATCGGCTGAAGCAGTTGCAATCCGAAGCAAATCTTCCAAACGTCACTTTGGTCGAGCGCGTCGAGGACGAAAATCTCGAAGCGTTTCTGTTGGCCGCGAACGTCTGGCTGATTCCCTATCGCAAGAACGTCGCCGGCGTATCGGTCCCTAGCCGGTTCTACAACCTGCTTGCGGTTGGCCGGCCTGTTATCATTATTTCCGAGCCCGATGCCGAGGCCGCGTTGACCGTAAAAGAACACCGGTTGGGCTGGGTCGTTGCGCCCGGCAGGTCTGACGAACTTGCAAAAGCCATACGTTTGGCTTTTTCAGCCGAAGATTCATTGATGGCCGAGCGAGCCGTCGCAATCGCGAAGGGCTTTGGTATCGGCCGGGCAATGTCAGGTTACACCGAATTGGTTCATGGACTTCTGCGGGATGCGAAACGCGGGGGCGCCTCGATCAATTCAGGATGAAGCAGGGCGTCGCCGTGAAAACCGGTACATGACCAGGGCCGTAGCCAAGCCCCCGGCGATCAAAAACAAAGTCCGGACCGTGGCCGACTGCGTCATGATCGACCCGACCGCCAGCACCGCAAGAGCGATGTTGAGCGCGAACACCTCGCTTACCACGCGCAACACCGCAAAGCCGTTATCGGTCGCGCGCTGATAAAAATGCGAACGATGCGCTGCCCAAAACGGTTCGCTCCTCGTCAGCCGGCGCAACAGCGTCACGGTCGCATCCGACAAATAATATAGCGGCAGCAGCAATGCGGCGACGATTTGCTGGTTATAGGCCAGTTGCAACAAGCACCAGCCAAGCAACAGGCCGATCGGCAAGCTGCCGACGTCTCCGAGAAAGACTTTTGCCACCGGGCGGTTGAAGGGGGCGAATCCAACCATCGCGCCGCAGAGCGCTGCGGCAACAATGGTCGCCGATGGCGGAAACTCACCAAACCATCCGAGCACAACCATCGCCGCGGTGATCGGCACGACCTCGGCGACGGTCATCCAATCCAGCCCATCCATGAAGTTGACCAGGTTCACAAACCAAAGGCCTGCCAGCAAAAGCAGACCGCGTTCGATCCAGAGCGGAGCGGCCGGAGCGATCCTGACATCGCCGGGCGCCGTAATGAGGATCGTGCCGACCGCGACCGCCTGCAGTATCAGTCGCGGCAGTACCGGGATGGATTTGACGTCGTCCGCAAATCCCACAATGGCCATGAACAGCGAGGCCGCGAAAATCGCGATCAGAACGTTCAAATTCACCGCATCTGCGTAAGCGACGACGGCGCACGCGACGATAAGCGTGGCGCCGATCACGGCGATGCCGGCTCCCTGTGGGGTTGGAATGCGATGCGATGACCGCGCGTTCGGTTTTGCAAGGGCATGCCGCAAAAGCCAGGGCCGGATCGCCCAGGTCATGGCGGCCGATACCATGGCCGCAGCAACGACGGCGAGAATCGACAGGAGCAACTGCGGAATGATCATTCTGTCCAATGCGGCCGTCATTCGGGAACCTGGATCGGTGCCGAACCCTGCGCCGCTTTCTCGGCGCTCAAAATC
>VAZH01000133.1 GCA_005884465.1 Alphaproteobacteria bacterium
GTGCGCCTGCAGCAATCGCTTGGGGTGAACGCCATCGACATGCCCCATAAATGGCGGATGGATCGAATAGCCGATCAGTTCGCGCGCGCGTTCCGGCAACTTTTCGGCCAGTTCGGCGGGGACCGCCAAGCTCATGTTCTCGAGTTGCCGCACCCAGCCTACGCAATACTGCGGCGTAATGATCAAACGCGGCCGGTCCGACAGATTGGCGCCGCCCCGGTGCCACAGCGTGCCCTTCGCGATCGCCAGCGATCCGGATGGCATTATCATCTTTACGGCGTCCGGGCGGTCGCCGGCATCCCGCTCGGCGTTCGGCGTTCTCTTGTTGGCAAAGTCGGCAGGTTTCACCGCGCCCTCGACGGCCTGCCCGTCCCACAGATGGCTTCCCGGAATGACCTCGGTGCTTCCGTTCAATTCGGTCGTGTCGTCGATCGCCCAGAAAGCACTGATGCCAAGGGCCGGGCGCGGCCGCGGCATTTTGGCGCCGCCGTCGTCAAAGTGCCAAGGCTGCGCGGTTTCGCCGGGATGAAGGTTGATCGCAAGCAGGGCCGACAGAAGGCAACTTTGACCCAGCTCAGCCTCGGCAAAGGCCAGTGCCAGTGGGTGGATGGCAAGATCCGCAAATAGCGGCGACTTCGCCAACAAGGCATACACCCGGTTGGTCTTCAAGCCTTCGAAATCGTTGCGGCCGGTGAGATCGCGCTCGAGGAACGGCGCCAGCGCCGCCCGGATTTCGGCTACACGATCGGGCGAGAGAACACGTTCGAAAATAAGGTAGCCGCGGCGATCTAACTCTTCCCGCCACGAGGCGAATGGCCGTCCCTTCAACCAGGGGGACGCCTGCTCAATTGTCGTTGGCATCGGCTTGCTCTCCTCGCCAAACAAGTTCTTTCAGTTTTCGCAATCTTCCGCCAGTGGCCGCCGCTCTACGGGTTCTCCGTTCAAGCCGCAATCGCCAAACCTGAAAAATCAGCCTCAACGCTAAGCCGATAGCGCGGTCTGCGGCTTTCCGCGCCGCGGACGATTCGACTTGTTACTTGGCAGGGCTTTGCGACCTCGCGAGCCCACTTAGTGAACCCGCATTCGCCAGATGACAAGGACAGGATCGCCTATCTTCTTCGACGATCGGGCGGGCGGTCGCTGAACGAGGTGCGGCGTTCCCATCATTCGCAAGGGCCTAGTCGATCCTAAACCTGGGTATATTCTTCTCAACCGAAGGTAACATACAGATCAACCTCCGTTCAATGGTCCGGTCCGAGGGCGTGCCCTACGTCCTTGTCGAAACCAATATCGACGAAGGTGTCTTGTCGGCGCCGCCGTCAAAATATCTGCATGGTCAAACCGGCTTGCTTAACGACCGCCGTCTCGTCAACCACAAATCTGGGAACTGATATGGCAAAGCCACTTCTACAATTGATCCATTGCTCGAACGACATCCGACCGGAAACAAGGCATCGGCAGCACGGCCGGAACTTCCGACCTTTGGTTATTCAAGGGGGCGCGCGAGCGAGATACGTGCCGAGAGAGAGCTCATGGGAAGCTGCCCTTAAACTGATCAATCTTGGTCTTTTAATTTCACATGTAAATTATCTTGCGTTCTTGCAGGCGAGTACAAAAGTTCTTGAGGCTCACAATTGGACTGATCGTGAAAAGACCAGCTAGATTGACATGGTGCACCCGACCCATGCGTTGCGACCGAGTGAGTCACCGAAACGCGACGCTCTCGCGTATCGTTCGCATCGACCGGTTGAGCCGGCATCTTTTGACTTCGCGCTTGAGACTCACGCCCCAAGCTTCTCAAGCCGAAATCGCCTTTGCCGAATTAACCTGATCGCGCAGCATGAACTTTTGAATCTTCCCCGTGGAGGTTTTCGGGATAGGCCCGAACACCACGGCCTTCGGCGTCTTGAAGCCCGACATCTGGCTGCGGCAAAAGGCGATGATTTCGGCTTCCGTCGCCCGCGCGTTTTCCTTCAGTTCGATGAAGGCGCAGGGCACTTCGCCCCATTTTGAATCGGGTTTTGCCACTACCGCCGCGAACAGCACCGCCGGATGCTTGTACAGCACATCCTCGACCTCAACCGAGGAGATGTTCTCGCCCCCGGAGATGATGATGTCCTTGGAGCGATCCTTAATGATGATATAGCCGTGCTCATCGAGCACGCCGATATCGCCGGTATGAAACCAGCCGCCGGCAAAGGCTTCTTGGGTGGCCTTTTCGTTCTTGAGATAACCCTTCATCACGATATTGCCGCGGAACATCACCTCGCCGACCGTCTCGCCGTCACGCGGCACGGGCTGCATGGTTTCGGGATCGAGCACCGTGACAGCTTCCTGCAGCGGGTAGGGCACGCCCTGCCGGCGTTTGCGTTGCGCGCGCTGATCGGCGGGCAAATCATCCCAACCCGGCTGTTCCGCGCAGACCGAGGCGGGACCATAGACTTCGGTCAGGCCATAGACATGCGTCAGCTTGATCCCGATGCTTTCGGCGCCCTCGAGCACGGCGACCGGAGGTGCTGCGCCCGCAATCAATCCGACGACCGGCCGCGCGCCTGATTTCTTCGGCGCGTCAGGCGCGTTGATCAGCGTGTTGTAGACGATCGGCGCGCCGCACATGTGGGTGACGCCGTGCTGCTTGATCAGTTCGAAAATTTTTGTGGGCTCGACCTTGCGCAGGCAGACGTTGATGCCGGCGGCCGCCGCGACCGTCCATGGAAAACACCAGCCGTTGCAGTGGAACATCGGCAGTGTCCACAGATAGACCGGATGCTGGCCGAGATTGCCCGCAAGGATGTTACTGACGGCGTTCAGGTAGGCGCCGCGGTGGTGGGTCACCACGCCCTTCGGATTGCCCGTTGTTCCCGAGGTGTAGCTGAGCGCGATGGCGTCCCATTCGTCTTCCGGCAGCCGGGCGGCGAAGTTCTCATCGCCCTGCGACAGCGCGCCCTCGTATTCGAGCTTGCCGATCCGCTTTCCGTTCGCGAAATTCGCATCGTCGACGTCGATGACGAGCGGTTTTGGGCCCGTCATCAGCTTGAGCGCTTCCGAGATCACGCCGGCAAATTCCGGATCGACCAGGATGATCCTGGCGCCACCGTGATCGAGCTGGAAGGCGATCGAGGGGGCATCGAGTCGGATATTGAGGGCATTGAGCACGGCGCCTGCCATCGGCACCGCAAAATGCACTTCGTTCATGGCGGGGATATTCGGCAGCATCGCGGCGACCGTGTCGCCGTATCCGATGTTTTGGCTCGCGAGGAAGGAAGCAAAACGCCGGCAGCGCGCATAAGTCTGCGCCCAGGTGAAGACGCGTCCCTCGTAAACCGTGCTGATATGATCGGGATAGACGGCGGCGCTGCGCGCCAGGAAGCTCAACGGCGTCAGCGGCACATAATTGGCCGGCGTCCTGTCCAAACCGATACCGTATTGGCTTTGCTTCACACTCATCGGCCACCTCCCATTCACGTTTACAGGAACCCGATCGAGATCCACGGGAATATCGCCACGATAATCAACCCGACCAGCAGCGCCAGCAGATAGCCCCAGATCGGCTTGATCCCCTCGGCGGGATCGACGCGCCCGATGGCGCAGGCCGCATAATAGCCTACTCCGAACGGCGGAGCGAACAGTCCGATGCCCATGGCGAGAATGACGATCATGGCATAATGCACCTCGTGGACCCCGACCGCCCGCGCGATCGGAAACAGCAACGGGCCGAACAGCACGATCGCCGGAATGCCCTCGAGCACGCTACCCAGGATCGTAAACGCGACGATCGATACCGCGATGAACGACGCGGAGCCGCCAGGTAGCCCGGTCATGGCGGCAGCCAGCGTGCGCGAGAAGCCGGACTGGGTCAGGCCCCAGGCCATGCCGGTAGCGGTACCAATGATAAGGAGGATGGCGCCCGACAGGCAGGCGGTCTCGATCAGCATCGGGACGAGCCGCCGCCAGTCGAAGCTGCGATAGATCAGAAGGCCGTAGATCAAAAATCCCACGATAAATGCATAGACAATGCCGATGGTGGAGACTTCGGTCGCGGTCGCGATGCCCTCGACCACGGCGTAGCGGATCACAAAGGGCAGGGCGATGGCGGGCAGGGCAATGCCGAAAGCTCGCACGATCTCGCTGCCGCTCGCCCTTTTGACATGGCGCAGGTCCTCGCCGCGATAGCGCCACCACACCAGCACTGATAGCGTGACCGCCAGCACGACGCCCGGCAGCAAGCCCCCAGTGAACAAGGCTGCGATCGAGACACCGGTCACCGAGCCGATCGTGATCAGCACCAGGCTCGGCGGAATGGTTTCGGTCTGGGCGCCGGTGGCCGCGAGCAGCGCCACGAGATCGCCGGGTCGGGCGCCCCGCGCTTTCATTTCCGGAAACAGCACCGGCGCCACGGCGGCCATATCGGCGGCTTTGGCGCCTGAAATTCCCGACACCAGATACATCGCGCCGACCAGCACGTAGTGCAGGCCGCCCCTGATATGGCCGAGCAGGCTTGCCAGAAAGGCTACCATCGCGCGCGCCATCCCGGTCATCTCGATCAACAGTCCGAGAAACACGAACAGCGGCACCGACAGCAGGATCAGGTGGCTCATGCCCTCGTCCATCCGTCCGACCAGCACCATCAGCGGCGTATGGGTGGTCAGCGCCAGATAGCCGAAGGTGGCAAGGCCGAAGCCGAATGCGATGGGAACGCCGGCGAAAACGCAGAAGCCGGCGACGCCGACAAAGAAAATGATCAGGTTGAGATTGCCCAGCGGCCGCAGCCATGGCTGCGCCAGCCAAAATATCCCGATCAGCAAGCCAACCGACAGCACCGCGCTCAATACGACCCTGATATTGCCGGCCCGCGCCAGCCGCAGCAATGCAAAAAGCGCCATCAGGCCGATGCCGGCCGGCAGCGCCGCGGCGCGCCAGACGTTGGAAATCTGCAGGGCCGGCGTCGTGATGAAACTCTCTTCGTAGGCGTATTCGTAGGCGGGCCACGCGATCAGCAGCAGAAAAGCCAGCGCGGCGCAGGTCGCGACCAGGTCGAGATAGGCGCGCATCACGGGCCTGGCGTTGGCCACTACCGCCGTCATCCGCATATGCTCGGCACGGCGGAATGCGACGGCGGCCCCCAGCATCGCGAGCCAAAGGAACAGGATCGAGGCCAGTTCGTCCGACCAGATCAGCGGCCGATGCAGGCCGTAACGCGCGACCACGCCGGCGAACAGGATGACGATCTCGGCCGTGACCAGAAGCGCCGCCGGGATCTCGACCAGCATCGCAAGGGAAGCTTCAAGCCATGCCGCAAGCGACCGAGGGCGAGGGGAGATCACCTCGGCTGCGGTCACTTGCGTCAGTTCTGCATGAGCCATGACGGTTCGTTACGACAGCTTGCCGACGGCTTTCTCCAGCAGCGCCCACGCCTCCTCACCGTATTTTCCCTTCCATTCGGAATAGAACCCGGCGGAACGCAGTTTTTCGCGGAACGGCCCGACCGTGGGCTGGTTGAACGTCAGTCCCTTGCCGGCCAGATCCTGCTCCAAACCGGAATTGAGTTTCGCCACGTCCGCGCGCTCGTTAACCGCCGCCGCATTGATGTTCTTGGCGACGATGGTGCGCACATCCTCAGGCAGTTTCTCCCAGGCGCGGCGGTTGGCCAGGAACCAGAAGCCGTCCCACATGTGGTTGGTCAGCGAGCAGAATTTCTGCACCTCGTAGAGTTTTGCGGTCGAGATGATGGCCAGCGGATTTTCCTGGCCCTCGACGATCCTGGTCTGCAGAGCGGAATAGACCTCGCTGAAATTGATCGAGGCCGGCGCCGCATCGAACGCCTTGAACATCGAGGTCCAGAGTGGCGACACCGGTACGCGGATCTTGAAGCCTTTGAAATCGTCAGGATGATTGATCGGCTTGGTGGACGACGTGGTCTCCCGGAACCCATTGTCCCAGATCTTGTCCATGACCACGAGATTGGCCTTGGTGATCTCTCCGCGGATATGGGCGCCAAGATCGCCGTCCATGGCCTTCCAGACCGTATCATAGTCCGGGAATGCGAAGCCGATGCCGCTGATCGACGCTGCCGGCACCAGGGTCGCCAGGATCAGGCCCGACAGCGTGAAGAATTCGATGCCGCCGGAGCGGATCTGGCTCAGCATGTCGGTGTCGGAGCCGAGCTGGTTATTGGGAAAAATCTGCAGGTCGAAGCGGCCGTTGGTCTCGGCTTTGATCGCCGCCGACATCTCCTTGGCGCGGACGTTCATCGGGTGCGCATCGGGAAGATTGTTGGCGTATTTGTAGGTGAATTCGGCAGCTTGCGCCCGTGCGACCAACGGCGCCCCGATACCGCCCAAAACCGCCGAGGCTGCCGATGCCTTGAGTAGCGCACGTCGTGAAAAGCTCATCTGGTTCTCTCCCTGAGACCTTGTTGTTCTTGCGAGATGGCATCCTGCGGAGTGGCCGGATCAGCAGCCACTTCACGATGGGCTTATTGCAGCGTCCGGCGGCTGCGGCAATATCGGGCTCACAAGGCACTGCGTAGGCTTGGCCGAGTTGCCGGCTTGGCCCAGGAGTCCTTCTGGAAGGCGCGTGTCACGGAATTGGCGAGCCAGCGCCGCTCATCTAATTTGGATCGATATTTATCTAACTCACTGATCTTATTGTAAGTAAAAATATTCCATAATATACCTTATGCGAATCGGATATTTCCGATCTTCAAGCCAACTCTGGCGCAAGCGTCACGCCACCTCGGCCTTGCCGCGCCTCACCGTCTGGCGCACCTCGAACCCCTCGAACTGCGGGTGTTCGAGATAGAGCGGCTTGTTGTCGCCGGCCTTGTGATGCGCCGCCCGGAAGGCCTCGGACTTGGTCCATGCTTCAAAGACGGCGCGGTTTTCCCAGACGGTGTGGGATGCATAAAGCGTGTGGTCCTCAGCCTCGGGCCCTTTTAGAAGATGAAACTCGACAAAGCCTGGCACCTTGTCGAGGTGACTGTCGCGGGACATCCAGACCTGCTCGAAAGCTGCTTCAGAGCCCTTGGCAACGCGAAAACGGTTCATTGCGATAAACATAAAGCGTTCTCCTGCGCTCGATTTTGTCCCCGAGGTCTACGGATAGGATTTCCTAGCGCCCCCTGAAGCGCGGCTCGCGCCGCTCCAGGAACGCGGCGACGCCCTCTTTGTGATCCTCGCTAAAACTCGCCAGCGCGAACTGGTCGATGTCCATATGGCTGGCGAGATCGTCGAGCGCATGCGCCAGACGGTTGACGGTCAATTTGGTCATGGCGACCGACAGCGGCGGCTGCGCCGCGATTTTTGCGGCAAGCGTCATCGCGGCATCGAACGACTTGCCCGGATCGGCAACTTCTTCCACCAGCCCCCATTCGTAGGCTTCCGCCGCCGAGATGCGCTGGTCGGCCAGGATCACCGCCTGCTTGGTGCGGGCCGGTCCGATCAGATGCAGCATGCGCGGGATGCTTTGCCAGCTCATGTTCATGCCGAGCCCGATCTCGGGCACCCGCAGATGGGCGCCACGGCCCATGACGCGAAAGTCGAGTGCCACCGCCAGCGCCACGCCGCCGCCGATGCAAAAGCCTTCGATGGCGCCGATGGTGATCTGCTCCATCTCCTGCCAGGCCCGGGTCAGCCGCGGTCCGAGTTTTAGGTGCCGGCGCAACGAACCGATGTCCATGGTCCTCCGCGAGCGGCCTTCGGCATCTTTCAGATCAAAGCCAGCGCTGAACGCCTTAGGCCCGCCGGTGAGAACCACGACCGAGGTGCCGCTATCGTCCTCGAAACTGCGCGCGGCATTGGTGAGTTGACGCAGCGCCTCGGGCGACAGGGCGTTGATGCCGTCGCCGCGGTCGAAGCGCACCACGGCGATGCGCCCCTCTGGCCCGAGGCCCTTTTCGATCTTCACAAAATCCGTCAACGCCCGCGCTCCCTGCCCGCTATTTTTTCAACGATAGCTCATAAATGACCGGAACGCTCGCGCGCGGGTTTGCCTTCCAGTACAGGAAACCGGATCGTGGTCCCGATCGTGATCCAGTTGGCATTCTCGCCCATGATGTTGCGGCCGTAGATAACATCGACGGAAAAGATCTCGTTGGGCCGGTAGCGCACGCCGGTCTGAAACCGCGGCCGGACCACGCTCGGAACATCGGACGCGCCGGCCTGACCGAATGCCTCGATCGTCCACTGCAAGACATCGGTGAACTTCCAGTCGAAGCCAACGCCATAGAGCAGGTAATGCCGATCAACGGTGCGGTCCCACAGCCAGCCGCCGTTGAGGTTGATCCGCATGGTTTCGGAAAGCCTGTAAGTCGCAGGCACGACCGCGAATAGGGCGAGATTTTCCCCGGTCAGCGCATCGAACGAGCCAGCCGCATAAAATGAAACGCCGAATTTCCCGATGCCGGTCGGAACGAGGTTGGTCTTGGCTTTGGGGACGATATTGGTGCTCCAGTCGCCATCGCTGCGAAACCTGTTGGTCAGCAGGCTCAATTCCACCGGCCTGAAAATGTTAACCACGCAGGAGGGATTGGCCACGGCCGAAAAATCAGTGTTGGTCGCCGCAGATATCCAGCTCTCGACCTTGCACGATCCAACTTCGGAAATGTCGGCGGCGTCCACCGCGTACGCGCCATTGGCGGCCCGGGCATCGCCGGCCGCCAGCAACGATGAAATGGCCGCCGTTGCGACCAATATTGTCCGCAGTCCCGTAGACGCCATGCGACAAGGCTAGCAGAGTCTTCGCCCCGCAACACCATGATCGCCGGCCTTTCAACCGCTTCAACCCAGGCGAAAGCGGCATATTCAGATCATCCCTGGCATCCTTCGACTGCCGGGCAGAACGAGCCCATCGCACCTCGACAGCGACGGAATATTGCGCCTATTGTTAAGTTATGACCGGCCCTAATCATCACCACGATCACGACCATTCGGAACTGTCCGAGACCGAGCTGCGCGTGCGCGCCCTCGAGACGATTTTGACCGAAAAAGGTTATGTCGATCCGGCCGCGCTCGATCTCCTGATCGAAACTTACGAGACCAAGGTCGGCCCTCGCAACGGCGCCCGCGTCGTTGCGCGCGCATGGGCCGACCCTGCCTATCGCGCCCGTCTCCTGAAAGATGCCACCCCTGCGATCGCCGAACTCGGCTATGCCGGACGTCAGGGCGAACACATCGTCGCGCTTGAGAACACCCCTCGCCTCCACAACATGGTCGTGTGCACCCTTTGCTCCTGTTATCCGTGGCCGGTACTTGGACTACCGCCGGTCTGGTACAAGTCCGCGCCCTATCGCTCCAAGGCGGTGAAGGACCCGCGCGGCGTACTCCGGGATTTCGGCTTTGAATTGCCCGAAAGCACGAAGATTCGCGTCTGGGATTCGACAGCGGAAATTCGATATCTCGTGCTGCCGGTGTGCCCCCCGGGCACCGACGGCTGGAGCGAGGAACGTTTGGCGGACCTCGTCACCCGCGACAGCATGATCGGCACGGGATTGCCTAAAGAGCCGGACGAGATCGCCTGATGGATGGCGCGCATGATATGGGCGGCGTGAAGTGGTCCGGTCCCGTTGTGCCCGAGCCGGATGAACCGGTGTTTCACGCCGAATGGGAGCGTCGCGCGTTCGCGATCACGATGGCGATGGGAATGCCCGGCGGCTGGAACATCGACATGTCGCGCTTCGCCCGCGAGGATCGTCCGCCCGAAGACTACTTGAGCAAAAGCTATTACCAGATTTGGCTGGCGGGGCTTGAGCGATTGATGCTGGAACGTAGCCTGATCGCATCAGATGAGATCGAAGCCGGCAAGCCGCTGCATCCCGCAAAGCAGGTTGCGAAAACCCTCACGCCCAAGGACGTCGCCAGCATGCTGCACCGGGGCAGACCTACCGAGCGCGACGCTGTCGCCCCTGCTCGCTTCGGCGCCGGCGATCGCGTCCGCGCCAAGATAATCCATCCGCCGACCCATACGCGGTTGCCGCGCTATGTCCGCGGTCATACCGGGATCGTCGAACGCGTGCTTGGGTGCCATGTCTTTCCCGACAGCAGCGCCACGGGTGCCGGCGAAAATCCGCAGTGGCTCTACACCGTGACTTTCGATGGTGCCGAGTTGTGGGGCGAAGCATCCGATCGGAACCTGACGGTTTCGGTGGATGCCTTCGAGCCTTATCTGGAGGCGGCATGATGGACGCCACCGCTGCGCTCGGCGCCACCCGCGCGGTGCCCGGCGTGCCGAGTGACGACGATGGGCCGGTGTTTCGCGAACCATGGGAAGCGCAGGCTTTTGCCATGGCGCTCGCGCTGCATGCGCGCGGACTGTTCACCTGGAACGAATGGGCCGAATCGCTTGCCGAAGAAATCAAACGCGCGCAGGCACGGGGCGATCCCGACACCGGCGAGACCTATTACCGGCATTGGCTGGCGACCCTGGAGCGGTTGATCGCCGCCAAGGGCGTCGCGACATCCGAGACCCTGCACCGCTACCGCGATGCCTGGGATCATGCCGCCGATCGCACCCCACACGGTTCGCCGATCGAATTGAAGCCCGAGGATTTTAGGCCAGCATCGTAAGGTTCGACGTTCCCCGGATGCTGCGCATCGCGCGGCGGTGCTGATCCGGGGTCCAAACGCTGCACGTGCCGTATTTATGGGTCCCGGCTCTGCGGAGCAGCATGGAGAACGCTGCACCGCGTCCGGGACACGTAAATGCGAGCGACCTCGGCGCCAAACATATTCCCGCCGCCTCTGGTACCCAACACACACGCTGCGGAAAAGGCGGCGTCCTCGGTTCGTTTCGCTGGGATGGGCGCGCGTCTTGCGGCATAAAGCCTGATCTTCTTCAGGCCAGGTGCACGATGACCCCTTCCCGCGATATTTCCCGCTTGCTCGAAATCATGGCGATGCTGCGCACGCCCGGCAGCGGATGCCCGTGGGATCTCGAACAGAATTTTTCAACCATCGCGCCCTACACGATCGAGGAAGCCTATGAAGTCGCCGATGCCATCGCGCGCGGCGATCTCGACGATTTGCGGGACGAGCTCGGCGATCTCCTGCTGCAGGTGGTGTTTCATGCCCGCATGGCCGAGGAACGGAATGCGTTTTCGTTCGGCGACGTGGTCGAGGCGATCACGCGCAAAATGATCAGAAGGCATCCGCATGTGTTCGCCGACAAGGACGGACGGCTGAGCCCGTCGGACGTCAAAGGCGCCTGGGACCGCATCAAGGCCGAGGAGAAAGCCGAACGCGCCGCGCGGCGGCCGCTGGTAGAGGCGGCACACAAATCCTTGTTGTCGAGCGTCAAGACCGGTCAGCCGGCGCTGGCGCGGGCGATGGAATTGCAGCGCAAGGCCTCACAGGTCGGTTTCGACTGGAACGATCCGCGCGCGGTGCTGCACAAAATTCGCGAGGAGGCCGATGAGATCGAGACCGCCCTCGATGGTGGCGACGCCGAGGCGCTCGCCGAGGAAACCGGCGATCTCCTGTTCGCACTGGTCAACCTCGCGCGCCATATCGGCGCCGATCCGGAACATGCTCTGCGCGGCACGAATGCAAAGTTCGAACGCCGCTTTGGCTACATCGAACGCGCGCTTGCGACGAAGGGACGTTCGCTTGAGAGCGCTTCGCTCAATGAGATGGACGCGCTGTGGAATGAGGCGAAGGGTAAAGAGTGAAGAGTGAATATCTTGATGTCGTCCCCGCGAAAAGCGGGGACCTATACGCCGCGGCCTGTCGTTTAGGCACTCGGGTAGAAACCTTTCGTAACAACTAGCGCCTGCGGTTATGGGTCCCCGCTTTCGCGGGGACGACTGCGAGATCGTGCGGCACCGCGTCGAAACGATTGACCACGATGTCGCGTTTTGTCTCGTCGACCCGCACGGTCATGTCATAGCGGCCGTCGTGAAATTCCTTGTTGAGGATTTCCGAGTTGCGATGCAGCCAGCTGATGCCGGCGCCATCGGATGCGTCGATCGAGAGGTCAAGCGTCATGCGCGTTGCGGCCAGCCGCTCTTCGATCGCGGCCAGCAGCGCGTCGATCCCCTCCCCGGTTTCGGCGGAAACCAGGAAAACCGGACGCTCCGCCGGCCGGCGGGTGGCGATGTTTCGCAAGTTTTCGCGCTCCTCGGAATCGAAGCGGTCGATCTTGTTCCAGACTTCGAGAATACGCTGCCCCGCATCCGGATCGATGCCAAGCTGGCGCAGCACGGTATCGACGTCGCGCTGCTGAGCGTCGGCGTCTTCATGCGAGATGTCGCGGACGTGGAGGATCAGATCGGCTTGCAGTACCTCCTCCAGCGTCGCACGAAATGCCGCAACCAGTTGTGTCGGCAGGTTGGAGATGAATCCGACGGTATCCGACAGCATCGCCTTGCCGCCATGCGGCAGATTGAGCGCGCGCAACGTCGGATCGAGCGTTGCAAACAGCATGTCGGCGGCCTGCACATCGGCCCGGGTCAGGCGGTTGAACAGCGTCGACTTTCCGGCATTGGTGTAACCGACCAGCGCCACCACGCGATACGGCACCCGCTGCCTGCCTGCGCGATGCAACCGCCGCGTCGACTGCACCTTCTTGATTTCGTTCTCTAGCCGCGTGATGCGCTCCCCGATCAGGCGGCGGTCGGCCTCGATCTGGGTTTCGCCGGGACCGCCCATGAATCCGAAGCCGCCGCGCTGGCGCTCGAGATGGGTCCATGATCGCACCAGCCGGCTGCGCTGATAATTGAGGTGCGCGAGCTCGACCTGCAGCGCGCCTTCCCTGGTCTTGGCGCGGCGGCCGAAGATTTCGAGGATCAGTCCGGTGCGGTCGAGAACTTTCGTGTTCCAGGCTTTCTCAAGGTTGCGCTGCTGGATCGGCGACAGCGCGCAATCCATCACCACCAGTTCGATCTCGTGCCCGGTGATGAGGCCGACGATCTCCTCGACCTTGCCCTTGCCGAGATAGGTCGCGGGCCGGATCTGACCGACCGGCGCGATCAGCGCCTCCGCGACCGTCAAATCGATGGCACGCGCCAGACCCACGGCTTCCTCAAGCCGTGCCTCGGAACCGCGCATGGCACGATAATCCGTTTGCGCCTCGGGATCGCCGCGGCGCATTCGCAAGTAGGGGCCGATGACGATCACCCGCCCGGTGTCTCTGCCTCCTGCCGACCGCGGACGGTCAGCACCCCCTTCAAGATTTCGGGGTTCCAATCAGGTCACTCTCAAGCCGGAGCATCCTCGCCGCCTTCGAACAGCTGGATCGGAGCGCCAGGCATGATAGTCGAGATCGCGTGCTTATAGACAAGCTGCGAATGACCGTCGCGCCGGAGCAGCAGGCAGAAATTGTCGAACCAGGTGACAATCCCCTGCAGCTTCACTCCATTGACCAGAAAGATCGTCAGTGGCGTTTTGGTTTTGCGAACGTGATTTAGGAAGGTGTCCTGTAGATTTTGTGCGCGGTCTGCCGCCATTGTTTTTATCCCGCAGTCTTGTTTGCTTCTTCTTATTGAACCGATTTTGCTCTCTTTCGGAGCGTCCCCGGTTGCCGGCATCCCTGAGATCCCCCTCCGGGCAAGCGACAGCACGATTAGAAGGCAGGCGCGGTTCTTAGGCAAGCCAGTTCGCGCGCCACTCGCCCGAACGCAGGCGCAATTCTCCGGAAAAGCCCGGAAAGAGGCAAATTTTCTCAAGCAAATGCATGGATCGTCGGCGCTCAGCCGACGCCGAGCGCCTTGAGCTTGCGATGCAGCGCCGAGCGCTCCATGCCAACAAATTCCGCAGTCCGAGAGATATTGCCGGAGAAGCGGCTGATCTGGGCGATCAGGTAATCGCGCTCGAACACTTCCCGCGCCTCGCGGAGCGGCAGACCCATGATGTGCTCGCCATTGCTGCTGGTCGGCATCGCCGGCACCATCGAGCCCACGTCCTGCGGCAGCATGTCGGCGGTTATGATGACTTCCGGGCCGCCGCCCGCCAGAATCATCACGCGCTCGACATTGTTGCGAAGCTGCCGGACGTTTCCAGGCCAGACGTGCGACTGCAAGACCGCCATCGCGTCCTGGCCGATCTGGCGTTTCGGTAGCCCCGTAGCGATCGAGATCTGATCCATGAAATAGTCGATCAGTTCGGGAATGTCTTCGCGGCGCTCCGACAGCGGCGGCACGCGGATGGGCACTACCGACAGCCGATGATAAAGATCCTCGCGGAATCGCCCTTCCGCGATTTCTTCTTCCAGGTTGCGCGCGGTCGAAGAAATGATGCGAACGTCGACGTTGACCTTGGTGGTGCCCCCTTGGCGCTGGAACGTCTGATCGACCAACACTCGCAGGATCTTGTTCTGGGTCTCGCGTGGCATGTCGCCGACTTCATCGATAAACAGGGTGCCGCCATGGGCCTCTTCCAGGGCGCCAGCCTTGCGCTGATGTTCGCCATTGGATTGCTCGATACCAAACAGCTCGACTTCCATGCGCTCCGGCGTAATCGCCGCGGCGTTGATGACGACGAACGGTCCTTCGGCGCGACCTGATGCGTTATGCAGCGTGCGTGCCGCCAATTCCTTGCCCGAGCCGGAGGGACCGACGATCAGGATACGGCTATTGGCCTTGGCGGCCCGCTCGATGGTCTGGCGCAGTTGGTTCATGCAGGCCGAGCGTCCGGTCAGCACGCTCGCCGCAGGTGCGAGTTGCTTGAGTTCCTTGACTTCGCGTTTCAGGCGCGAGGTTTCCAGCGCCCGCGTCGCCACCAGAATCAGCCGGTCGGACTTGAACGGCTTTTCGATAAAGTCGTACGCGCCGCGCTTGATGGCAGCGACCGCGGTTTCGATATTGCCGTGCCCGGAGATCATCACGATCGGCAGATCGGCGTGATCCCGCTTTATTTGCTCCAGCAATTGCAGCCCATCGAGCTTGCTGCCCTGCAGCCAGATGTCGAGAAACACCAGGTGCGGGCGGCGATTGGCAATCTCCGCCAGCGCCGAATCGCTGTCGCGTGCGGTCCGGGTGGTGAAGCCCTCGTCGTCAAGAATGCCCGCGACCAGATCACGAATATCGGCTTCGTCATCGACAATCAGAATGTCATTTGCCATGGGTCACGCCTGCCTTGTCAGTTGCCTGTTGCGGCTTCGATTTTTGCATCATTGGTAGTCGCGTCTGCCGGTCCGTCGGTTTCGGATGCCGGTTGTTTTGTTTCGGGAGCCGGTTCTTTCTCTTCGGCTTTCGGTGCGTGGCCCGATATGGCAAAGCGCAACCGCATCCAGGCGCCGCGCGCACCGGGCCGGATGTCCGCTGCATCGTTGAGCTCGATCCGGCCGCCATGGTCTTCCAGGACGCGGCCGACGATCGCCAGCCCAAGGCCGGTGCCTTTTTCGCGCGTCGTGACATAGGGTTCGAGCAGACGCGCCCGGCTCACCTTCGGCAGGCCGATGCCGTTATCGATGACGTCGATCACGACGTCATCGCCCTCGCGCGCGGCGATGACGTCGATACGTCCCCTTCCCAGCTGCTCCGGCGGTACGGCTTCGATGGCTTCCGTCGCGTTCTTGATGATGTTGGTCAACGCCTGCGAAATCAGCCGCCGGTCGAACTGCGCCCGCATCGGCTCTTCCTTGATCTCGGCCTGGACATCGATCTCGGGATGTCCGACCCGCATCAGGAACACGGCCTGCCGCACCGTGTCGGCGACGTCCTCGCCTTCGATTACGGGCTTCGGCATCCGCGCAAAGCGCGAGAATTCGTCGACCATCCGCCTGATGTCGTCGACCTGCCGCACAATGGTTTCGGTGCATTGCTCGAATACGGCCTTGTCTTCAGTGATGACCTTGCCGAACTTGCGCCGGATACGCTCGGCCGAAAGCTGGATCGGCGTCAGCGGATTTTTGATTTCATGCGCGATGCGGCGCGCGACGTCGGCCCATGCCGAGGTCCGCTGTGCGGAAACCAGTTCGGTAATGTCGTCAAGTGTGATGATGTAGCTGTCGCGCGAATGGCTGGTCTGTTCGGCACTGACGCGCACCGAAAGGTTGCGCTCATGGCCGTCGCGGTTGATGGTGATCTGGCCCTGTACCAGCCGCTGCGCGCCCTCCCGCGCGGTTTTCATCATGTCATCGAGTTCGGGCAGCACCTCCGATAGCGGATGACCGAGTGTCTCCGATTCGGCGTGACCGATGAGCTTTTCGGCGGAACGATTGAGGATGCCGATGCTGCCGGAGGCATCGACGCCGATGATGCCCGCGCTCGCCGAGGACAACACCGCCTCGATGAACCGGCGGCGGCTGTCGATAAGGTCGCTGGCGCTGACCAGCTCGTCGCGCTGGGTGCGCAGCTCCTGTGTCATCTTGTTGAAGGTCTCGCCGAGTTGCGCGAGATCGCCCTCCGACCGGTGGACCGGCACCTGGACGTGCAAATCGCCGGTCGAAACGATATTGGCTGCGTTCATCAGCCGCCGTATCGGAGCGACCAGCCAGTTGGCGAAGTTCAGCCCGATCAGAACCGAGGCCATCAAAATGGTCAGTGCGATCACCGTAAACATCAGCGCGAACGCCACCTGAATCCCGAGCCGGCGCGCTTCCAGCTGGGCATATTCGGCGACGCTGGCCTGGGTCTGCTTGAGCTGTGCGCCCACGCGTGGATCGAGCAGACGGGCCACATACAAGAACGTATCGTTGAAGGCGCGCAGCCGGATCACGGCCGCGACGTAGTTGGCTTCGATGAACACCGCGATCTGGGGCTCGTTTTCGTCAACATTGCTCAGGAATTCCGGCGCCGGCGTCGTGAAGCTTTGCTGAATGCCGGTTTGCGCCGTCTCCAGAATATTGCGATCCTTGTCGATCAGCATGGCGCCCGGCAGATTGCGCGAGGCGGCACTTGCCGTCAGCAGCTCGCGAAACGTCGCACGATCCTGGTCGAACAATGGCCGAGCGTGGGCGATATCGTTGGCCATTCCCAAAATGTCGCCGCGAATGAGCTGCGCGTGCTCGTGCAGATAGGCATTGGCCACAATCAGCGAGTTCTGAATCACCTCGCGCGTCGGACCTGAAAACAGCCGATCCAGGCCGCGATCGATGGTCACGTTGGCGACGATCGCCACCAGCACCGCCGGCAACACGGCAATGACGGAAAACAGACTGACGATCTGGACGTGCAGCCTCGCCGCCGCCCGGCCGCGGCGGCGCGCCTGGATCATCTGCCAGACTTCGCGGATGATGATGCCGACCAGCACCAGGATGGTCGCACCATTGGTGAGCAGGAAGGAAACGACGACTTCGCGGGTCGGCTCGATCGGGGTCAGGCCGGTCAGCACCACGAAGGTGAGGAAGGCCGAAAGCAGTGCCAGGCCGACCGCAAACGGCGCCAGCAGCCTCCGCAGGGACCACCCCTTGGGTTCGGCGAACGACGGATCGAACGAGGCGGCCGAGGTGTCTGCGCTGGTCATACGGCTAAGGATGAGCTGAAGGCCCCTTACCGCTCACCGGGGTCAATGCCCGGCAGCGGGTGATGCATTCATATCACAATGTTGCCAAATTACGACAATTCCGCGGCGCATGCTGCCGTCAAAATGCGCAATCCCCAGGCGGCGTGTGGCCACAGGGCGATCAGCGCACTGTGCAATCGACCGTCGTTAATTGCCGCTGCGGTAAACCTGAATGTCCAGGTCGCGTATCTTCTTGCGCAGCGTGTTGCGGTTGAGCCCGAGCAGGTCGGCCGCGCGGATCTGATTGCCGCGGGTCGCTGCCAGCGCTGCCGTCAGCAGCGGCACTTCGATTTCCTTGAGGATCCGGTGATAGAGGCCGGGCGGCGGCACGCCGTTGGGGAAACCGGAAAAATGCGAAGACAGATAGGCTTCGACGGCGCCGCCGAGATTATCGACGCCGAGCTGAACGCTGCCGCCCGAAGTCACGGCCGGAGGCGCCAGTTCGCCGTCAATGACCGAGCCGGTGATCACGTCCTGCGGATACAATGCCGCGAGCCGGCGCGCGAGGTTCTCAAGTTCGCGGACGTTGCCGGGCCAGCGATGCTGCTTCAGGCGCTCCAGCGCCAGCGCATCGAGCTTCTTCGGCGGCAACCCGTCTTTTTCGGCCAGCGCGAAAAAATGCCGGATCAAATCGGGCAGATCCTCGATCCGCTCGCGCAGTGGCGGCAGACGCAGCGGCACGACGTTCAAGCGGAAGAACAAGTCCTCTCGGAACAGGCCTTGCTGAATCAGGATACGTAGATCCTTGTTGCTCGCCGCGACGATGCGCACGTCGGTCTTGATCGGCGTACGGCCCCCGACGGTTGTGTATTCGCCCTGCTGAAGCACCCGTAACAGACGGGTCTGCGCCTCCATCGGCATGTCGCCGATTTCGTCGAGAAACAGCGTGCCTCCCTCGGCCTGCTCGAACCGGCCGGAGGCGCGGGTATTGGCGCCGGTGAACGCGCCGCGTTCATGGCCGAACAGTTCGGATTCAATGAGATCGCGCGGGATTGCCGCCATGTTGACGGCGACGAAGGGGCCGTTGCGCCGCTTGCCGTAATCGTGCAACGCGCGCGCGACAAGCTCCTTGCCCGTGCCGGACTCGCCGGAGATCATCACCGTGAGGTCGGTTTGCATCAGGCGCGCCAGGACGCGATAGATTTCCTGCATCGCCGGCGACCGGCCGACCAGCGGTATCGAGTCGAATTCGGAATCGTCGGTGTGATTCGCGACCCGCTCCTTCGGCTCCGCCAGCGCACGGCCGACAATGGCGATCAGTTCCTTCAGGTCGAACGGTTTTGGCAAATATTCATACGCACCACGCTCGGACGCGCGGATCGCCGTCATGAAGGTATTTTGCGCGCTCATCACGATGACCGGGAGATTCGGCCGCATCTTCTTGATCCGCGGCAACAGATCGAACGCGTTCTCGTCGGGCATCACCACATCGGTGATGACCAGGTCGCCCTCGCCCTGGCTTACCCAGCGCCACAGCGTCGCCGCGTTTCCTGTCAGCCGCACCTCGTAGCCGGCGCGCGAGAGAGCCTGGTTCAGAACCGTACGGATCGCCGTGTCATCATCGGCGACAAGGATGCTACCTGCGGGCATCGTTATTCCTCATCTTGTGTCTTGTGAGGCATGCAACG
>VAZH01000176.1 GCA_005884465.1 Alphaproteobacteria bacterium
TTCATGCATGCCCGGATTGTGTCCGACCAGCATCAGCCGCTTCGGATCGGTGGCGGATGCTTCGCGTATGGTTTGCAGGAGCTGTGACGGGCCGGCGCCGTAGAGTTCAGGCACAAGCTCGACCTGCGGCTCCGGGGCGAGGTCTTTCATCGCCTCCCAGGCGATTTCCCAGGTTTCGTGCCCGCGCAGTGCGGGCGAAACCAGCACCAGATCGGCAAAAGGCGGATGCTGGCCGATCCAGCCGCCGATTTCTGCCGCGTCAGCCCGGCCACGCTTGTCCAATCGCCGGTCCTGATCGCGGCCTGAAGGTGCGTCG
>VAZH01000177.1 GCA_005884465.1 Alphaproteobacteria bacterium
CCTTCGCCTGCCGGTGCGTCAAGAGAACTTCTCAACCAAAATCACGTTAGAATCCTAATTTGGTGATGTCCTTTTGAATCCGA
Source organism: Alphaproteobacteria bacterium (assembly GCA_005884465.1). Taxonomy (GTDB): domain Bacteria; phylum Pseudomonadota; class Alphaproteobacteria; order Rhizobiales; family Xanthobacteraceae; genus Bradyrhizobium. The sequence goes on from VAZH01000177.1 coordinate 84, forward strand.
AGTTCGCTAAGACAGTTCGCCAGTAAAAGGTGACAAGCACCGGATCGGCCCGTAAGAAAACGATATGAGCCAGACCCACAAAAGCACGACCAACGGAGGGGATGCCGCAGCGATGCCGGACCGCTCGCGCCTTTCGTTCGATCTGGATGTTGATATCGCCGTGGTCGGGGCGGGGCTTGCCGGGCTGTCGGTGGCGCTGGAGGCCGCGCGGCTTGGCGCCAGTGTCGCCGTTCTCGAGGGCCGGCACATCGGCTGGAACGCGTCGGGCCATCAGCTCGGCACTGTGATGCCGGGTTACGCGCTTCCGATCAGCGAACTGATCGCGCGCGTCGGCTTCGAAGATACCCGCGAACTATGGTCGCTGTCGAAGCAAGGCGCCGAATTGGTTCGGGCCAATGCGTCGGAGGATCTGATTCCGGGCATTGCGATCAGCGAGGGGGCGCTGGAGGTCTCCAATGTCGATGTCGGCGATCAGCTGATCAGCCGGCTGCAAATGCTCGGCGAGGATTTTGAGACTGATGTGGAGGGATGGCAGGTTGACCGCGTGCGCGCCGAGCTCAAGACCGATCGTTATTTTCACGGTGTCTATTATCCCAATGCGTTTCAGATCGACGGCCGCAGATACATCCAAGGCCTGGCGGCGCTGGCGAGACGGGCGGGGGCGCGGATTTTTGAGGACACCCCGGTCGTCAGCGTCGATGCGTCCGGGATTCGCAAGCGCATCGTCACGCCGTCGGCGCGCTTGCGCGCCTCCCATATCGTGCTTGCCGGGAACGTCCATCTGGGCGCCACGTTACGGCGATTGTCGGAAACGCTGCTGCCGGTCTGGCGCTATACGGCCGTGACCGCGCCGCTCGGCGAGCGCCTCACAGAGGCAATAACATTCAAGGGATCGGTGGCCGATACCGACGGCATCGATCATTTCCGGATCGTGGATGGCGACCGCTTGATGTGGGCTAGTCCGGAAACCACCTGGGCCGCACGGCCGGAACGTTTCGCGCCCGCCATCGCGCGCAGGATACACAAGATTTTTCCCCAGCTCGGAAGGCCGGAGATTGCCGAGGTATGGGGCGGCGCCGCCGGACACACCGTGCACGGCATGCCGCAGATCGGCCAGTTGCGTCGGGGATTGTGGGTAACAAGCGGCTTCGGCCGTCAGGGCTTGAACACGTCGGCGATGGCGGGGCAGTTGATCGCGCGCAGCATTCTGTGGGGCGACGAACGCTGGCGGTTGTTTTCGCCGTTCGAACTGGTCTGGGCCGGCGGCGCAACCGGCCGGGTCGCCGGCTATTTCATCGGGATGTGGAATCGAGGAAGTTCCGCCGCTGCCGGCACGTTGGCCCGTTACCGCGAACGAGCGCGGACGCAGGAGCGTATTCGCGAGGCGCGTCTGGCGCAGGCAAACCGCCAAGCCGGAACGCGGCCAACCCGCCCCCCGCCGGGCCGGCCACTGCCGCCGCGGCGGAGCGAAGGCTAGGGGCTGCACTGCATCCGGGGCACGATACTCGCAACAAAGTGAGAAAAATCCCTCCGGATCGGTGTAACTTCGGCCGCCGCGCCGCGTATTTGAAGGCGGACCACCACTTTCGCGTCGCCCGGAGACCATCATGATCGACCGCCGTATTTTGCTCGCGTCTATCGCCAGTCTTTTTGGGCTTGCTGCGTTCCGCTGGCTGCGGGCTTCGCCTGCAAACGCCGCCGAGAAATTCGAGATTGAAAAGACCGATGCCGAATGGCGCGCGCAACTGACGCCGCAGCAATATGAGATCCTGCGTCAGCACGGCACCGAGCGTCCGGGTTCGAGCCCGCTGCTCAAGGAGCATCGCAAGGGCATCTTCGCCTGCGCCGGCTGCGACCTGCCGCTGTTCTCCTCGGAGACGAAATTCGAAAGCGGCACCGGCTGGCCGAGTTTTTACCAGCCGCTCGAAAACGCCGTCGGCAAGACCGAAGACCGCACCTTCGGGATGTTGCGCACCGAAGTTCACTGCCGCCGTTGCGGCGGCCATCTCGGTCACGTCTTCGACGACGGGCCGAAGCCGACCGGCCTGCGCTACTGCATTGACGGCTTTGCGCTGGTCTTCCGTCCGGCTCCGGCATCGGCGACCTGATTGTCGGATCTGTCGCCCGGCAATTGTTGCCCGCCCGGCAATTGTGCCCCGGTCTTCGGACCGGGGTTTTTTATGTAAGCGTCTGAGATCAAAGTGCTTTCTATTTTGGCATAGCGCTTGCGACGCTCTCCTTCGATTGCGGCCATGGCTTTCAGATCGGCGGGCCGTCCGGATCGAATTTGGAGACGATGCTATGGGTATCTTTGATGCTCTCAATACTTCCGTTGCGGGTTTGCAGGCGCAGTCCTTCGCCCTCCAGAACATCTCCGGCAACATCGCGAACGCGCAGACCACCGGTTACAAGGGCGTAGGCACCAGTTTCGTCGACCTCGTTCCGGATTCGACGACGCCGAACCGGCAAGTCGCGGGAGCCGTCACAGCCTACGCACGCGCCACCATTTCCTCGCAGGGAACGGTCTCGGCGTCGACGGTCGCCACTTACATGGCGATCAACGGCGACGGATTCTTCTCGGTGCAAAAGGCAAGCGGGATCACCGACAATGTGCCGGTGTTCACAGGCGTCACCAACTATACCCGCCGCGGCGATTTTCAGGTCAATGCCAACGGAAATCTCGTCAACGGTGCCGGATATTACTTGATGGGTGTTAAGGTCGATCCCAAGACCGGAAACCCGCTCGGCAACGTGCCGGAGGTGCTCCAGTTTCAGAACAATTTCGTGCCGGCGCAGGCGACCACATCCATCCAGTACGCCGCTAACCTGCCGACCACGCCGAGCACACCGGCAAGCAGCACGGCGCCGGCCGGCACGCTCACGGCCGCGGGGGGATTGAACCCGTCCGATTTCAGCCAGAACCCCTTGCCCGTGGGCACGCCGCCGACACCTTACGGCGACGCAACGGTGACCGGCTCCGCCGCCTTGAACAAGGCGGCGACGGCGGCCCCGATCACAGCGGCAACGACACTGTCGGGGGCGTCTCCCAGCGACTCGCTGACCACCAATTTCGCGGTCGGCGATACCATCGTGGTTGACGGCACGACCCTTACATTCGTCAACACCGGCACGGTGGGCAATTCGATCGACATTACCGACACGGTCGGTACCCTGCTCGCGAAGATCGGCACCATCACCGGCGTTGCTCCCACCATCAATCCCGCTACCGGTGCAATTACATTGCACACCGGTACCGCGGCCGATCTCTCGATTATCAGCACGTCGCCGGCATTCGGCGCGCTCGGCTTTGCATCTCCCGTGACGGCGGCGCGCACCGGCGGCGGCACGGCCGGCACCGGCTTCGTGATTGCCAACGACGTCGGGGTTTTTCAGAAGGAAACCATCAGCGGCGGGGCGGTGACGGCCTTCAACGCGGCTGGCACGCCGGTCAATATGCAGTTGCGATGGGCCAAGATCGACAGCGCATCGCTGGGCAGTCCGCATCAGGACAGCTGGAATCTTTTTTATCAGAGCAATCCTAACGCAACCGGTACCCAGGTCGCATGGGTCAATACCGGTACAACGTTCACGTTCGGCCCCAACGGAGTTTTGACGAGTCCAACGGGATCCGCGATCACAGTCCCGGGTGTGACCGTCGGCGGCCAGTCGCTTGGGACCATTACGATCAATGTCGGCTCCGGCGGTCTGACCCAATTTGCCTCTACCGGCGGGGCGGCGACCCTCCACAACATAACGCAGAACGGTTACGCCGCCGGCCAGCTTCAGTCGGTCGCCATCAGCAACAGCGGTCTGGTCATCGGCACTTTTTCCAACGGGCAGAACCTCGATCTTGCCTCGGTGACGCTGTCACACTTCAACGGCACCAATTACCTCAAGAGCCTCGACGGCGGCGCCTACGCCGTCACCGATCTGTCGGGACCGGCGATTATCGGTGCCTCCGGCACCATCAGCGGCTCGTCGCTTGAAGGATCGAACACCGACATCGCCGATGAGTTCACCAAGCTGATCGTGACCCAGCAAGCCTATTCCGCGAACACCAAAGTGATCACCACAGCCAACAGCATGGTTCAGGATCTGTTGAACGTGCTGCGCTGATAATTCTGCAAGAGGTCGGTACGGCTGATCTGAGGCGGCTAATATGAGTTTGGGTTCAGCTCTCGCCATTGCGATGTCCGGTTTGCGTGCGAACCAGGCAGCGCTTGCGATCGTGTCGTCGAATATCGCAAACGCGCAGACGCCCGGCTATGTCACCCAAAGGAGCAACCAGGTCGAGACGCTGACAGGCGATACCGGCGCCAGCGTCAGCGTCACCGGCGTCAACCGCGAGCTCGATCAATTCATACAGGCTCAGTTGCGTTCCGAAACTTCCGGCGGCGCCTATGCCGATCAGATGGCAAACGTCTTGACCCAATTGCAATCTGTCTACGGAACCCCCGGGGAGGCCGGGACTCTCGAAGTCGCCTTTGCAAATTTTACCAGCGCTCTGCAATCGCTATCGACGAACTCGGGGAGTCCATCGGCGCAGATCGCGGCGGTGACGGCGGCGCAATCGCTGGCGCAGCAGCTCAATGCGACGACGCAGGGCATTCAAGCGCTGCGTTCCAATGCCGAGCAGGACATCAACATTTCGGTGGGTCAGGCCAATGCCGCGATGACCCAGATCGCGCAAATCAACACCCAGCTGCGGGGACTGAAGCCAACCGACCCTGCCGCCGCGACGCTGATGGATCAGCGCGATAAGGCGATCGACCTGCTGTCGCAGCTGATGGACATCCGCGTCACTACCGATAACACCAACCAGACCACGATCTACACGACCAATGGTGTTGAACTGGTCGGCGCCCAGGCGTCGCAGCTGATTTTCAACTCGCAGGGAACGCTGAACGCCAATTCGCAATGGAACGCCAACCCGGCCAACTCCTCCGTCGGCTCGCTCTCGATCAAGCTCGCAAACGGGGCGACGATCGATATGATCGAGACAAACTCGATCAGCTCCGGCCAGATCGCAGCCGATCTGACGCTGCGGGACAAGACGCTGGTTCAGGCCCAGGCGCAAATCGATCAGCTGGCGGCCTCGATGGCGAGCGCGCTGTCGGACAAGACGACCGACGGCACGGTCGCTCCGGCCGCTCTCGCCCCAAAGGCCGGCTTCGATCTTGATTTATCCAACGTGTTGCCGGGTAACACGATCAACCTCACCTACACCGACACTGCGACTAATACCCTGCACCAGGTCACGATCGTGCGCGTCGATGATCCGGCGGCCCTTCCATTGTCGAATGCCGGCGCTGGTCCGAACCATCAGGTGATCGGCGTCAATTTTTCGGGGGGAATGGCGTCGGTCGTTTCGCAATTGAACAGCGCTTTCGGTGCCGCCAATCTGCAGTTCTCCAGTCCGGCAGGGTCGACATTGCGCGTACTCGACAACGGCACCGGTACGGCGACCGTCAACGCGGCCTCGGTTACGACAACAGTTTCATCGCTTGCG
>VAZH01000178.1 GCA_005884465.1 Alphaproteobacteria bacterium
TCCCATCACGCGCAATACAATCCGCATGCAATGCTGCGCGAGGTCGTCACCGTTGAGGACGTGCTCAATTCGCCGATGATCTCGGATCCGCTGCATCGGCTGGATTGCTGCGTCATCAGCGACGGCGGTGGCGCGCTGATCGTCACCACGCCGGAAATCGCCAAAACTCTGAAAAAGCCCTTGGTGCGCTTGATCGGACACGGCGAAGCGATGAAGGGACCGCGCGGCGGCAAGGATCTCGATCTCACTTATTCCGCCGGGGTCTGGTCCGGCCCGCGGGCGTTCGAGGAGGCGGGCGTTACGCCAAAGGACATCAAGTATGCTTCGATCTATGACAGCTTCACCATCACGGTATTGATGCAGATCGAAGACCTCGGCTTCTGCAAGAAGGGCGAGGGCGGCAAGTTCGTCGCCGACGGCAATTTGATTTCCGGCGTCGGCAAGCTGCCGTTCAACACCGACGGCGGCGGGCTGTGCAGCAATCACCCGGTCAACCGCGGCGGCATGACAAAAATCATCGAAGCAGTGCGTCAGCTGCGCGGCGAGGCCCATCCGAAAGTGCAGGTCAAGAACTGCGATCTCGCCATCGCCCACGGCACCGGCGGTCTGCTCGGCGTGCGTCACGCCGCCTCAACCTGCATTCTGGAGCGTGTGTAATGACGGAACCAAGGAAATATCCGGCGCCGCAAGGCAATCCGGAAACCGCGCCGTTCTGGGAAGCCGCCAGGCAAGGCAAGTTCATGATCAAGCGCTGCACGGCTTGCGGCGAGCCGCATTATTTCCCGCGCTCGATCTGTCCGTTCTGTTTTTCCGACAAGACGGTGTGGGAAGAAAGCTCGGGCGAGGCCACGATCTATACCTTTAGCCTGATGCGCAAATCGGCGACCGGTCCTTATGCGATCGCCTACGTCACGCTGAAGGAAGGCCCGTCGCTGCAGACCAATATCGTCGATTGCGACCTGGAGAAATTAAAGATCGGACAGAAGGTCAAGGTGGTGTTCAAGCCGACCGACGGTGCGCCGCTGCCGTTCTTTACGCTGGTTTAGTCTTTTCCCTCTCCCCTTGTGGGAGAGGGTGCCTTCGCAACGCGAAGGCCGGTGAGGGGTCTCCATCCGCGGAGAAAGATGTGTCTGCGGAGCCAACCCCTCACCGCACTGAGTTTGCTGCAGGTGCTGGTGCGGCCCTCTCCCACAAGGGGAGAGGGCGTAGCAACCGGCACCGCGAAAGAAAAGAAATTCGGGAGAAGACAAAAGATGCCGATCAAGTACGACGAGCTGATGGCCCTGAAAAATCTCGGCCAGAAATACGCCTACACCGATCGCGAGGTGATGCTCTACGCTTATGGCATCGGCATGGGCGCCGACCCGATGGACGAAACCGAGCTCGCTTTCGTCAACGAAGCCGCCGCCACGCCGCGCCCGCTGAAAGTGGTGCCGACTTTTGCGTCGGTCGCGGCATGGGGTGCGGGGCCCGGCGAGATGAATCTCAACCGCGTGATGGTGGTGGACGGCGAGCGCGACATCACCTTCCACAAGCCGCTGGCGACGGCGGCCAACATCACCGCCGATTCCAGCGTGCTCGACGTCTTCGACAAGGGCAAGGACAAGGGCGCGGTGATCCGGCACCAGACGGTGCTGAAAGACGAGAAGGGCGAGAAGTTCGCCACATTGGTTGCATCTCGCTTCGCGCGTGGCGACGGTGGTTTTGGCGGGCCGTCCGAGGGCCAGCCCGAACCGCATGAGGTGCCGACGCGCGCGCCCGACAGGACCATCGACATTGCAACTCGCCCGGACCAGGCGCTGGTCTATCGGCTCTGCGGCGACCGCAATCCGCTGCACTCGGATCCGGAATTTGCGAAACGCGCCGGCTTTCCGAAACCGATCCTGCACGGCATGTGCACCTACGGCATCACCTGCCGCGGTATCTTGCAGACCTATGCCGATTACGATCCGAACGCTTTCAAGCAGCACGCTGCGCGGTTTTCCTCGCCGGTCTATCCCGGCGAGACCGTGACCATGGAGTTGTGGAAGGACGGCAATGTGATTTCATTCGAAGCCAAGGTAAAGGCGCGCGGGGTCACCGTGATCAAGAGCGGCAAGACGGTGCTGGGTTAGGCCGTCATGCCGGGGCGCGCGAAGCGCGAACCTCAGATGTGCAATTGCACATCGGGGAAGCTCGAGATTCCGGGTTCAGCCCTGCGGGCTGCCCCGGAATGACGGGGATTAGCAAGGAGAGAAACGATGGGACTACTCGACGGCAAGGTTGCGTTGATCACCGGCGCGGGCGGCGGGCTCGGCGAGGCCTACGCCAAATTGTTCGCGCGCGAGGGCGCGGCTGTCGTCGTCAACGACCTCGGCGGACCGCGTGACGGCTCTGGCGCCGATGTCTCGATGGCGCAGAAGGTGGTCGACGCGATCAAGGCGGAGGGCGGCCGCGCCGTCGCCAACGGCGCTGACATCTCGACCATGGCGGGCGGGCAGTCGGTGTTCGACGACGCCATCAAGCATTTCGGCCGCGCCGACATTCTCGTCAACAATGCGGGCATCCTGATCGACCAGACGTTTGCCAAGGCGACTGAGGCGGCCTGGGACAAGGTTCTGAAGGTGCATCTGAAGGGCACGTTCTGTGTCACCCAGCCGGTGTTCCGCTGGATGCGCGAGAATGGCGGCGGCGTCATCGTCAATACGTCATCGACCTCAGGCCTGATCGGCAATTTCGGCCAGACCAATTACGGCGCCGCCAAGGGCGGCATCTGGGGGCTTTCCAATGTGCTGGCGATCGAGGGCCGCAAATATAACATCCGTGTCTGGACGCTGGCGCCGGGCGCGCTGACCCGCATGACCGCCGATCTGCCGCGCTATATCGAGAATCCCGGCGTAGCCCTTGGACCTGATGGCATCGCGCCGGCCGTGCTATACATGGTCAGCGAACTGTCGGGCGACCAGACCGGCAAGGTTCTGGGAGTCTCAGGTCCGCGCGGCGTGCGAGAGATGCGGATGATGGAGAAGCCGGGCTGGAAGCCGCCACATCAGGGATGGAAGGCTCAGGATGTCGTCGAACACGCCAGGGAGATTTTCTTCTCCGAGGAAGAGATCAAAATGGGCGCGCGGCGGTTTTGACACTTCGTCATTGCGGCGCGCGACGGTAGAGAAACGTCATTCCGGGGCGATGCGCAGCATCGAACCCGGAATCTCGAGATTCCCCGATGTGCAATTGCACATCTGAGGTTCGCGCTAACGCGCGCCCCGGAATGACCAAAGAGGATAGAAGCACAGATGACAAAACTCACCCACAGGGCCGCAGGGACCTTCGCCATTGCGCCGACGCCGTTCCACGACGACGGCCGCATCGATGACAAATCCATCGATCGGCTGACGGATTTTTATGGCGAGATCGGATGCGACGGCGTGACCGTGCTGGGCATTTTGGGTGAGGCGCCGAAGCTTGAAGGTTCGGAGGCCGAAGAGGTCGCAAAACGCTTTGTGAAGCGGGCGAAGAACATGCAGATCGTCGTCGGCATCTCGGCGCCGGGATTTGCCGCGATGCGCTCGCTGGCGCGGGCCTCCATGGATGCGGGTGCCGCCGGAGTAATGATCGCGCCGCCGCCGCATTTGCGCACCGACGAGCAAATCACCGGATATTTCAAGCAGGTGGTGGAAGCGATCGGCACCGACATTCCCTGGGTGCTGCAGGATTATCCACTGACGCTCACCGTGATCATGACGCCCGCCGTGATCCGAAAAATCGTGATGGACAACCCATCCTGCGTGATGCTCAAGCACGAGGACTGGCCGGGACTGGAAAAGATTTCCGCGTTGCGTGCCTTCCAGAAGGACGGCTCGCTGCGGCCGCTGTCGATCCTGACCGGCAATGGCGCGCTGTTCCTCGATTTCGAGATGGAGCGCGGCGCCGATGGCGCGATGACCGGCTACGCCTTCCCGGAATTGCTGATCGATGTCGTGAGACTGTCGAGAGAGGGCCGTCGCGACGCCGCGCACGATCTGTTCGATGCGCACCTGCCGCTGATCCGCTACGAGCAGCAGCCAGGCGTGGGACTGGCGGTGCGGAAATATGTGCTGCAGAAGCGCGGCGTGATCGCCTCAAGCGCGCAACGCAAGCCGGGGTCCAACATTACCGCGACGGCAAAGGCGGAAGTAGACTATCTGCTGTCACGGGTGGCGCGGGTCGACAAGCGCGCGAACCTGCAGCCGCAATCCAGCGCGGCAGGTTAGCAAGGATCCCTCATGGTGAGGAGCGCGTCTTCGCGCCTCTAGAACCATGAGACCGAAACGTTTCTCATCCTTCGAGACGCGGCCAAGAGGCCGCTCCTCAGGATGAGGGAAGGAGTGAGAGTTCATGCTGGCAAAAGCCGTCACGCCGCGTCCCGCTTCCACCATCCTGCTGCTGCGCGACGCAACCGGCACGGATGA
>VAZH01000678.1 GCA_005884465.1 Alphaproteobacteria bacterium
CAGCTTGGCGGCGCCGCGCGCCACCAGCCGCATCGCGCCGGCATTATTGGTGCCCGGCTTCGGTCTCATATCGTCGCCTTGCGCGGTCTTGTCGAGTCGCAGACCCTGCGAGAGCGCCGACGCCAGCGCGGGATCGCGATGGTGGTAAAGGTCGACGAGACGCATCGCGGTATCGTCGTCGGCCTGCGGCAGCGCCACCGGCGTCCAGCCGACCGTCGGGGCCGCGCCGCGCAGCACCAGCGGCGCGGTCGGACCGATGGCCAGCCCGCTCATCACGCGCTCGCCCTTCGGCAGCACTTCCAGCGCGCGGTTGAGCCAGCCGGATTGCACCCGGCCCGGACCGGCGAAGCCGCTTTCGAGCACGTCCTGGCCGTCGAAATGCGAACGGTCGCGATAGGGCGTTGCCACCGCATGGATGACGGCGGCGTGCTTCTCTCTGTACATCCGCGCGAATTCGGGCATCGCGGGATGCAGCGCGAAAAAGGAATCCAGCATCATTGCCGCGTGCGGGCCATCGGAACTGAGCGCAATCGAACCGTGCAGGCCGGCATAATCGGGATCGCCTGTTGGCGCGACGGTGGCGAGGCCGTCGAGCGCGCCGCGCAGGATCACCACGATCAGCCGCGGGTCGCGTCCGTCGGCGGCGCGCGCGAATTTCGGCAAGTAGGCCCAGGCGGCGAACGACGCACCGCCGAGCAGCAGCGCGCGTCGCGATGTTGCCGGTGATGCCTGGCTTTCGCAGCAATCCATCGT
>VAZH01000179.1:0-2223 GCA_005884465.1 Alphaproteobacteria bacterium
TCGACCGCGGCACGGTGCTGGCGGCGAGGCACGCGGCAGCGCGGAACAAAGCGGGGAAGCTGGTCTCGGTCGCCGGCGGCGGCGACACGGTGGCGGCGCTGAACCAGGCCGGCGTGGCCGGCGATTTCACCTATATTTCGACCGCGGGCGGCGCGTTTCTCGAATGGCTCGAAGGGAAACCATTGCCGGGTGTCGAGGTTTTGAAGAAACGCTAGACAGAGCATGATCCGGAAAAAGTGGGAACCGGTTTTTCCGAAAGGATCATGCTCAGAGAGATGAGATCAAGGCCGGATCGGGCATTGAGGCCCCAAACGCGGAGAACAGATAGATGGCTCGCATCACGTTGCGTCAATTGCTCGACCACGCGGCGGAACACGACTACGGCGTGCCCGCCTTCAACATCAACAATATGGAGCAGGCGCTGGCCATCATGGACGCCGCCTCGAGCCTCGATGCGCCCGTCATCATTCAGGCCTCGCGCGGCGCGCGCTCCTACGCCAACGACGTGATGCTCAAGCACATGATGGATGCGATTACCGAAATCTATCCGCAGATTCCGGTCTGCGTGCATCTCGATCACGGCAACGAGCCGGCCACCTGCATGACCGCGATCCAGGCCGGCTTCACCTCCGTGATGATGGACGGCTCGCTGAAGACCGACGGCAAGACGCCGGGCGACTGGGATTATAATGTCGGGGTCACCAGGAAAGTCACCGACATGGCCCACCTCGGCGGTATTTCGGTGGAGGGCGAACTTGGCGTGCTGGGTTCGCTCGAGACCGGCATGGGCGACAAGGAGGACGGTCATGGCGCCGAGGGCAAGCTCTCCCACGACCAGCTGCTCACCAATCCCGACGAGGCGGTCAAATTCGTCAAGGAGACCAAGGTCGACGCATTGGCGATAGCGATGGGGACCTCGCACGGCGCCTACAAATTCACCCGCAAGCCGGACGGCGACATTCTGGCCATGAACGTGATCGAGGAGATTCACCGCAAGCTGCCGAACATGCATCTGGTGATGCATGGTTCATCCTCGGTGCCGCAGGAGCTGCAGGACATCATCAACGCCAATGGCGGCAAGATGAAGCCGACCTGGGGCGTGCCGGTTTCCGAGATCCAGCGCGGCATCAAGAATGGCGTCCGCAAAATCAACATCGATACTGACAACCGCATGGCGATGACCGGACAGATCCGAAAGGTGCTGAACAGCAATCCGGAAGAATTCGATCCGCGCAAATATCTCAAACCCGCGATGGAGGCGATGGCCAGGCTTTGCAAGCAGCGGCTGCAGGAGTTCAATGCTGCAGGGCAGGCGAGCAAGATCAAAAAGGTGCTGACGCCAGCCGAGATGGCGAAGCGCTACGTCAAGGGCGAGCTCGACCCCAAAGTCGCGTGATGGCCAACTCTCGACGGGCCGCCGGTCTCCTCTCGGCCGCGGGTTTTCTTGGGAATTGCCCGAGAACCGTCTATTTTGACTTGCAAGGACTTTGACCCGCAAAGTGCTGTGGAGGAGGCACCGATGAATCTCGCCGATCTCAACAAAGTCGCTCTGGCCCTGGTCGCGCCGGGCAAGGGCGTGCTCGCCGCCGATGAATCCACCGGCACCATCAAGAAGCGCTTCGACGCCATCAACGTCGCATCGACCGAGGAATCGCGCCGCGACTATCGCGAAATGCTGTTCCGCTCCAGCGAAGCGATGAGCCAGTACATCTCCGGCGTCATCCTCTACGATGAGACCATCTGGCAAAACGCCAAGGATGGAACGCCGCTGGTCAAGATCATCGAACGATCGGGCGCAACCCCCGGCATCAAGGTCGACGAGGGAACGCAACCCTTGCCGAACTGCCCGGGTGAATTGATCACCGTCGGGTTGGACAAGCTCGCCGAGCGTCTGCAGAAATATTACGTACGCGGCGCGCGGTTCGCAAAATGGCGCGCGGTGATCAATATCGATCGGGACAAGATCCCGACCATGACCGCGATCCACGCCAACGCCCATGCGCTGGCGCGTTACGCCGCATTGTGCCAGGCCGCGCAGATCGTTCCGATCGTCGAGCCGGAAGTCCTGATGGATGGCGATCATGACATCGATCGCTGCCATGAAATGAGCCAGCGCGTTCTCAACAAGACGTTTCAGGAATTGCGGATCCAGCGCGTCGCGCTGGAAGGCATGGTCCTGAAACCCAACATGGTCGTTCCGGGCAAGAAGAGTCCGAAGCAAGC
>VAZH01000179.1:2496-7581 GCA_005884465.1 Alphaproteobacteria bacterium
AGAAGGCGGCATAGATTGGCCACAAAATCCGTTCCGCCGCGCCCCGTGCCGCGTCTCTATCTCGCGACGCCGGAGGTGGACGATCCGTCGTCCCTGGCGGCAAGCCTCCCCGGTCTGCTCGCCAGGGCCGATGTCGCGGCGGTGCTGCTGCGGCTTAGGCCGACCGACCCGCGCAGCATGATCTCGCGCGTCAAGGCGCTGGCGCCGGCGATCCAGGACAAGGGAGCTGCGCTTTTGCTCGATGGTCATGTCGAACTGGTCGGCCGCGCCGGCGGCGATGGCGCGCATCTGACCGGCGTCGAAACCCTGAAGGAGGCGCTGCCGACATTGAAACCCGACCGCATCGCCGGCGTCGGCGGACTGACGACGCGGCATGAATCGATGGCGGCAGGCGAAGCCGGCGCGGACTACGTGCTTTTCGGCGAACCCGACGCGAGGGGGCAGCGGCCTTCGATCGCGGCGATCGCCGAGCGCCTGCAATGGTGGTCGGAGCTGTTCGAGCCTCCCTGTGTCGGCTTCGCGGCGTCGCGCGAGGAGGTTTTCGAATTCGCGGCAGTCGGCGCCGATTTCGTCCTGGTAGGCGATTTGATCTGGAATGATGCGCGGGGCGCGGCGGTGGCGCTGATGGACGCCGAGCAGGCGATCAGGCAGGGCTACGCCGCAATGCCCGTAAAAGCCAAAGCCGAACAGGGATAGCCGCCGGAAATGAAAATCCTGCGTCCCATATCGATCCTCGCAAGCGCTCTGATGCTGACGGCAAGTGCGGTGGCGCAAGTCTCGCTGACGCCTCCGGGCGCTGAAACTCCGGCAGCAAGCAAACCTGCCGCAAAACCGAAAGCAAAGCCACCCGCGGCAGCCAAGAAGCCCGAGGCTCCTGCCGTGACGGCGAAACCGGCGGCACCTCCGGCAGCGCCTACCGCGACGGTGACCCCTGCCCCGCCGCCCGACGATACCAATATCGATCTGGTGTTCGGCGCCTATCAGCGCGGGCAATACAAAACTGCGCTCGAACTCGCCACCAAACGCGCGCAGGAGAACGGCGATCCGAAGGCGATGACGATGCTGGGCGAGCTCTACGCCAATGCGATGGGTGTCAAGCGCGACTACGCCACGGCCGCCGAGTGGTACAAGCGCGCCGCCGATGGCGGCGACCGCGACGGCATGTTTGCGCTCGCAATGCTGCGGCTTTCCGGGCGCGGCGGCCCCGTCAACCGCGAGGAGGCCGTGAAGCTGCTGGCATCCTCGGCCAAGCTCGGCAACCCGAAGGCGGCCTATAATCTGGCGCTGCTCTATCTCGACGGCCAGACGCTGCCGCAGGACCTCAAGCGCGCGGCGGAGTTGCTTCGCCTCGCCGCCGACGCCGGCAATCCGGAAGCGCAATACGCGCTCGCCACTTTCTATAAAGAGGGCACCGGCGTCGAGAAAGACATCGACAAGGCGGTGCGGCTATTACAGGCCGCTTCTCTTGCCGATAATGTCGACGCCGAAGTCGAATACGCCATCGCGCTCTATAACGGCACCGGCACGCCGAAGAACGAAGCCGCCGCGGTGGCGCTGTTGCGCAAGGCCGCCAAGCAAAATAGTCCGATCGCCCAAAACCGGCTCGCCCGCGTGCTGGTGAGCGGACAGGGCGCGCCGATGGACAAGATCGAGGGCATCAAATGGCATCTTGTCGCGAAAACCGCCGGCAGGGGCGACCCCATGCTCGACGAGGCACTCGCGGATCTCAGTCCGGAGGATCGCGCCAAGGCGGAAGCCGCCGCGCGCAAATGGCTCGGTGCCAAATGATCCGCCTTGACGCCATCCCAACCGCAGGGCACCCACTGCTGTCTCACCTCTCCCCGACGGGGGGAGGTCGGCGCTGACGGCGACGCAGAGCGTCGTCGCTACAGCGCCGGGTGAGGGTGTCCGCGCCTCACTGAATCCGTAGCCCCTCACCCCGGCCCTCTCCCTATGGGAGAGGGAGCACGCCTTCACCGTCGAAGCATCAACGGCAAGCCGAGATCATGCTGCATTCAGCCACTATCAACGTCATGGTCAAAGCGGCGCGCCGCGCCGGCCGCAGTCTCAAGCGCGACCTCGGCGAGATCGAGAATCTGCAAGTATCGCTGAAGGGGCCCGCCAATTTCGTCACCATGGCCGACAGGCGCGCCGAGGAAATGCTTCACTCCGATCTCGCCAAGGCGCGTCCGGGTTACGGCTTCATCGGCGAGGAAGGCGGCACCCGCGTGGGCGATGACAAGACCCACACCTGGATCGTCGATCCGCTCGACGGCACCACCAACTTCCTCCACGGCATCCCGCATTTTGCGATTTCGATCGGCCTGCAGCGTGAGGGCACGCTGATCGCCGGCGTGATCTACAATCCAGCGAACGAAGAACTCTACACCGCCGAACGCGGCAAAGGCGCCTTCCTCAACGACCAGCGTCTGCGCGTCGCCGGCCGGCGCAAGCTGAGCGAATGCGTGATTGGTTGCGGGCTGCCGCACATGGGACGCGGCGACCTGGAATTGTCGCGCGTCGAGCTGACCGAAATTCAGGAAAGGGTGGCGGGCCTGCGCCGGTTCGGCGCAGCCTCGCTCGATTTCGCTTTCGTCGCGGCGGGCCGCCTCGACGGCTACTGGGAACGCAACCTGCAGCCGTGGGATATTGCAGCCGGGCAGATCATCCTGCGCGAGGCCGGCGGCATCGTCAGCGGCACTGCGGGAGACGATGACCCGCTAAAGACCGGCAACGTGATCTGCGGCAATGAATTCGTCCACGCCGAACTGGTGAAGATTCTCAAACCGCTGGGGAAGTAGTTTCGTTGATCGAACGCAACCGTCATGCCCGGACTTGATCCGGGCATCCATCAATCTTCACAAAAAGCATTTTTCGAAATGGATGGATTGCCGGGTCAAGCCCGGCAATGACAACCCTGATTACGCCGCCTTCATCCGGTAATGGCTGACGCCCCATTCGCTGCCGTCGGCGTAGCCGAACAGCCCCGCGGTGGCGAGCAAGAACCAGCGCCAGCGCCGCATCCACAATGCGGTGTCGTTGCCGTAGATCTCGCAAAGAATGCCCTCGATCTCGTCGCGGTGGGAATCGAAATTGCCGAGCCAGTCGAGCGCGGTGCGCTGATAATGCGTGCCGCTCCAGCGCCATTCCTTCTCGACCTCGAATAAATCCGAATATTGCCGGATCAGATGATGGCTCGGCATCACGCCGCCGCTGAAGAAATGCTGCGCGATCCAGTCTTCTCCGTCGGCGCGATCGAACCGATAGGCGCCCGAACGATGGGTATAGATATGCATGAAGAAGCGGCCGTCGGGGGCGAGGCATGATCTCACCCGCGTCATCAATTGGCGCCAGTTCACGATATGCTCGAACATTTCAACCGATACGATGCGGTCGAACTGCCACTCCGGATCGAACACGTCCGTGTCCGCCGCGGCCACGCGAAGATTCTTCAATCCGCGCACCGCGGCCTCCCACTCGATATATTCGCGCTGCGCCTGCGAATTCGACACCGCTGTAACTTGCGAATTTGGAAATTGCCGCGCCATCCACAGCGACAACGAGCCCCAGCCGCAGCCAAGTTCGAGGATCGACTGTCCACGGGCAACGTCAGCGTGCGCGACGGTCTGGCGCAGCGCTTCTTCCTCAGCCTCCTGCAGCGTGGTTTCAGGCTCCTTGTAATAGCAGCAGGAATATTTGCGGCTCGGACCGAGCACGCGGGCGAAGAATGCCGCCGGTAGTTCGTAATGCGGGGCCTTGGCCTCGTCGGTGTACCCGGCAATGGCGCGCGCTGCCATTTCATCCGCAAACAGGGTGTCGCTCTCTGCTTCACGGCCGGCCAGCCGCGTCGCGGTGCGCGAGCACAGCCGCTGGACGGCGGCGCGGATCACGAGATCCGGCAGCGGCACCCGTTCGGCGGTGCCGATGATTTTGGACACGAAGCTCATGTGACCACTCCCGTTTGCGATGGCAGCAAAAAACAAGCTGGTGCGCGACTGACAGGATGCGTTTGCAGGCCTGGGCCCACGATCATGCAAAAAGCCGGTTGACTGGCTGAGGCATCGAAGATTTATGAAATGCCCGTTACATCTAAGCCCGGTTTCGCCCCGAAGTTCCCTAATCCCGCCCCAAACCCACTCCTGGTGGCCTTTTTTCCCGGCACCGCTGTGCCATATTGGGGGCCCGAACAGCGGCTCCTCGCAATGGATGACATCGTAATGCCTTCAGGCTCCTCTTCCCGCTCCGCGATGGAGATCGAACTGAGCAAACTATCCTCACCGCGGATTTTCCTGGTGCGGATGCTGGTGTTCCTGGTGCTGTGCGGGCTCATAACGGTCGTGCTTTACAAGCAGATCGTCACGGCCTTCTTCGCCAATCCCGGCCTCAACGCCCTGATCATCGCGGTGCTGCTGATCGGCACCATCCTGTCGTTTCGCCAGATCATCCGGCTCTATCCGGAAGTCGCCTGGGTCAACAACTTCCGCATCGCCGATCCCGGCCTCGCCATCGAGCGGCGTCCCACGCTGCTGGCGCCGATGGCGGCGATCCTTGGCGGCGAGCGATCGGGGCGGATGACGATCTCGCAGCAGACCATGCGACACCTGCTGGATTCGATCGCCACCCGGCTCGACGAGGCCCGCGACATTTCCCGCTACATGACGGGGCTGCTGGTGTTCCTCGGACTGCTCGGCACCTTCTGGGGCCTGATCGAAACCGTCGGCTCGGTCGGCAAGGTGATCGACGGCCTCAAGGTCGGCGGCGACGCCGGCGCGTTATTCGACACCCTCAAGGAGGGTCTGGCCGCGCCGCTTGGCGGCATGGGCATTTCGTTCTCGTCCTCGCTGTTCGGCCTTGCCGGCTCGCTGATCCTCGGCTTTCTCGACCTGCAGTCGAGCCAGGCGCAGAACCGCTTCTATACCGACCTCGAAGACTGGCTCGCCTCCACGGTGCGCGAATATTCCGGTGATGGGGCCACGGGCCCAGGCGGCGAACTCCAGACGGCCGTCGAGCGGTTGCGGCTAACTCTCGAAGAAGGCGGCGCGAGCCGTGGCACCACCGCCGCGATGGCCAATCTCGCCGAAGCCA
>VAZH01000180.1:0-1217 GCA_005884465.1 Alphaproteobacteria bacterium
GAGGTCAGGTGATCTTTTCTTGCAGGATGCCGCTCCGAGGCAAGACAATCGTAAACTCCGTGAATTCGCCTTCCCGCGTGTCGACATTAATCCGTCCGCCATGCTGCTTCACGATGATGTCGTGGCTGATGGACAGCCCAAGCCCGGTGCCCTCGCCGGCCGGTTTGGTGGTGAAGAACGGATTGAATATTTTTTCCGTGAGGCTCTCCGGTATGCCCGTTCCGTTGTCCCGAATGCGAATTTCCACCCCGTCGCCAAGATTTTTGGTCGTTGCACGGACTTCAGGCAGATCGCCGGCCCGCCTCGTGCGCCGGGTTGCTGCATAAACGCCATTTGAAATGAGATTCAATAAAGCGCGGGTCATTTCCTGCGGATACAAATCGGCCACCCCGGCGTTGGCGTCGAAGTCGCGGCGCAGCGCGACATCGAAATTCGGATTCTCCGCGCGAGCACCGTGGTAGGCAAGATTCAGGCTTTCCTCCACGACCGTGTTGATGTCTGTAAACCCATGTTCGCCCGACTCCTCCCGCGAGAACAGCAGCATGTTCCTGACGATTGAGTCGGCACGCTTGCCGTGCTGGACGATCTTTTCGAGATTGCCCTTCAGCGTTTCAGCCAGTGCGCGAACCCCGGACTTGCCGCCGAGCGGCCCGGACTGGAGCATCTCGACAAGCTCCTCCAGCAATTCGCCGGAGAGCGCGGCAAAGTTATTGACGAAGTTAAGCGGGTTTTTGATCTCGTGGGCGATGCCGGCAGTGAGTTGGCCGAGCGAAGCCAGCTTGCCTTGCACGATCAGCTGTTGCTGCGCCGCTTTGAGCCGCTCAAGGGCGGCTTCTGCTTCCGCCTTGGCTTTCGCGATCTCGGCCTGCCGCTGCTTCTGCTCGGTGATGTCAGTGTAAACGCTGACCAGCGAACCGTCCTTCATCCTGTAGTCGCTGATCTGGAGCGAGATTCCGGAACTGAGATACTGCTCGCGCGGGCCGCTCGGATTGCGTCGCCGCGCCAGTACCGCGGCCATGAACCCTTCGGGGTCGTTCGCGGCAGCAGGAAACATCCCGCTTTTTACCGCGGCGCGCATGAAGGATTCGAAGGTGTTTCCTGGGTGCACCATATGGGCGAGATCCCCGAACCAGGTCCGGTAGTGCGAATTGCACATGACGATGCGATCCTGCGGATCGAACAACACGAAACCTTCCGCTATCGATTCCAGCGCATCC
>VAZH01000180.1:1235-6626 GCA_005884465.1 Alphaproteobacteria bacterium
TCGAGCTCCTCGGCCAAGCGCTTTTCGGCAGTGATATCGCCGGTGGATCCCGAAACGCGGTAAGCGCGTCCGTTGTGGTCCCGGCTGGCGACGCCGTGCTGCCGTGCCCAATGCCAGGACCCATCGGCATGCCGGTAGCGATACTCGACCTCGAGGCGCTCGGTCTCTCCCTTGAAATGAGCGATGATTGCCGCGCGGTAGTGCGGCAGGTCATCCGGATGGACCCGATCGACCCATTGTCGTCGCGTCGAGAGCTCCTCGGGCGTCAATGCGACGAGGTCGTAGAGGCGAGGCGAGTAATACATCTCGCCGCTAGCAACGTCCCACTCATAGACGGCCTCGTTGATCGCTTGCATGGCATTCGCGTAGCGCTGCTCGCTGTTGCGCAGGGCCTCCTCCATGCTTCGTCGCTTGGTCACATCGCTGACGCAACCGACGAGCCTAATCGCGCGCCCCGCCGCGTCGCGGATCGGCAGACCATGGTCCTCGACCCATCGATAATTGCCGTCGCGCGCCTTGATGCGGTATTCGCACGCGACCTTGGCACTCTTGCCCCTGAAGCATTCGCGCAGCGCGTCGCGATAGGCCTCGGCATGGTCGGAATGAACCCGTGAGTACCAGTCGTTCGATGTAAGCTGCCCCTCGAAGCCGAAAATCTCCAACAACCTGTCGGAAACGTAGAGGGTGTTATCAACGATGTTCCAGTCGTAGATTCCCTCCGCGACCGCCTCGCTGACGCGCGAATAGCGCTCCTCGTTTTCCCGCAGCTTCCGTTCCGTCGCGCGCTCTTCGGTAACGTCCGCGTAGGTGATCATGAAGCCGAGGCCCGGCACCGGTATATGGCGGATGGCGAGCCGCCGCCTGCCCTCGATGTCCTGCTCGGCATTCCATGGCTTGAGCGCGAGGGTCTCCGCCATGCGATCCTTCACCAGCGTGTCGACCTCGCTGACGCCATAGTCGCCGCGTGTCGCGATGTGGCGAACGATATCCTCCAGCGGCGTGCCGGGAACACAGAGCCGTTTGGGGAGGAAGCGCAGAGTACGGAACGACCGGTTTGCATAAACCAATTTGAAATCGTTCCCGAAAATTCCAATCCCATTCGGCAGCAGATCGAGAGCCGCGCTTTCGATGCGCGCGGGATCGGCAAGGTCGGGTGCCACCGAAGGTCTAGGGTCTGTTCGTCGGGGCTTCGCCATTCGTGTCCGCTCCCGCCTGGAAAGCAGCAATGAAATCCAAAATGCGAACTGATGCTATTCTGGTTTTTGTACCGCCTACCGGGTTCAACGGACCCGATGACGCGTCCTTACGTCGCACCGCGGACGCGCCGGTGTCAAATCGCAGGTTGCAGTTCGCCCGTCTGGGACTTCAAGATACCGCTCCAGGCATCGACTGGCACCAGGCCATTCCGGCCTCTTATTCCCACGGCGAGACCGCGCGATCGCTTATCCGCTGCCGCCGAATGAGTCTTTGCAGCGCAGCGACAAAGGTCTATTTACTGGCCTGGCTATGCCGATGACCATCCGCGCGCGTCCAACCGGAGCAATTGCCATGTCGATGCAAAATGTGGCCTCTCCTGCGATCAGCCTCAATCCGCCGAAGCGCAATTTGCTGGCACACATTCCCGGCGACGAGGGTTGGCCGGTGATCGGCCGGACGCTCGCGATCCTTGCGGACCCCAAAGGCGAAGTCGAGCGGATGGCCGCGAAATACGGCCTCGTCTATCGCAGCCGCATACTCGGGGAAACAAGCATTACCATGCTCGGACCTGAGGCCAACGAACTCGTGCTGTTCGACCAAAGCAAGCTGTTCTCCTCGACCTATGGCTGGGAAACGATCCTGGGCCGATTGTTTCCGCGCGGGCTGATGCTGCTTGATTTCGAGGAACACCGCCTGCACCGGCGCGCGCTGTCGGTGGCGTTCAAATCCGGGCCGATGAAATCCTATCTTTCGGAGCTCGATACCGGCATCCTGGAACGCGTGACGCGATGGCGGCAGACGCCCGGTCCGATGCTGTTCTACCCCGCGATGAAGCAGCTGACGCTCGATCTCGCCGCAACTTCCTTTCTCGGCGCAGGCATCGGTCCCGAAGTCGACGAGATCACGCGCGCCTTCGTCGACATGGTCGCGGCATCGGTCACGCCGATCCGCCAACCCTGGCCGGGCACGCAGATGGCGCGCGGCGTGAAGGGGCGCCAACGCATCGTGGCCTACTTCTCGGAACAGATTCCGATCCGCCGCGCCAGGGGCGGCGAAGACCTGTTCTCGCAGCTGTGCCGCGCCACCCATGAGGACGGCGCGCTGCTGTCGACCCAGGATATCGTCGACCACATGAGTTTCCTGATGATGGCCGCGCACGATACGCTGACCTCATCGCTGACATCGTTCGTGGGCGCGCTTGCCGCCTATCCGGAGTGGCAAGTCAAGTTGCGCGACGAGGTATCATCGCTCGGCGTCGCCGCCGGCGCGCCGACGACTTTCGACAATCTTGAAGCCATGCCGCTCACCGAGATGGCGTTCAAGGAAGCGCTGCGGATGAAGCCGCCGGTGCCCTCGATGCCGCGCCGCGCGGTCCGCGATTTCACGTTCAAGGGCTACACGATTCCAACGGGCACCCTGGTCGGTGTCCATCCGCTGTTCACCCACCACATGGCGGAAATCTGGCCCGAACCTGAAAAATTCGATCCCTTGCGCTTCACCGACGAGGCGCAGCGCAACCGCCATCGCTTCGCCTGGGTGCCGTTTGGCGGCGGCGCCCATATGTGCCTCGGGCTGCACTTTGCCTACATGCAGGCGAAATGCTTCGCGCGGCATTTCCTGCAAAATCTCTCGGTCTCGCTGCAGCCGGGCTACACGCCGGATTGGCAGATGTGGCCGATTCCGAAGCCGCGCGACGGATTGCGCGTGACGCTGAAGCCGGTTGCGTAAGCGCGAGATTTACCCTGCACTCCGATCGAACGCCTTGCGCAGCGCGACATAACCCTGCTGCTGCTGTGTCCAGTTGCGGCCGCCGGTGATGGCGCCATCGACCACCAGATCGTGTCCGTTGATGAAGCTGGATTCGTCGCTGGCGAGAAACACCGCAGCGTGCGCGATATCTTCCGGCAGCCCGGCGCGCGGTATCGGCTGCGCGGTCTTGTAGGCCTCGCGCATTACGTCGGACGTTTTCTCCGCGGCTTCGACCGGCAGGCCGAGCGCCTTGCCGAAAATGCCGGTGGCGATCGCGCCCGGCGAGATGCTGTTGACGCGGATGCCGGCCTCGCCAAGCTCCATCGCCACGCATCTGGTGAGATGAATCACGGCGGCCTTGGCCGCGCCATAGACCACCGATGACGAAAAGCCGGCGAGCTTTCCGGCGATGCTGCCATTGTTGATGATGCTCCCCGAACCCTGGCGGCGCATATGCGGCGCGGCGTGCTTCATGCCGAGCATCACGCTGCGCACCAGCGTCGCCATCGCGGCGTCGAAGCGCGCAACGTCGAGGCCTTCGATACCGCCGGTCTGCGCCGGACCGCCGGCATTGTTGAACAGGCAATCGATGCGGCCGAATTTCTCGACCGCCTGGCCGATCAGCGCGCGCATCTGCTCCTCGACGGTCACATCGGTCTGGCGGAACACACAATTGGCGCCGAGCTTTTTCGCAAGCCGCTCGCCCTCCGGCGCGCGCCGTCCGGCGATGACGATGCTGGCGCCTTCGGCCACGAAAATCTCCGCGGTGTGTAGCCCGATGCCGCTTGTCGCGCCGGTAATAACCGCGACCTTGCCGTCCAGCCGTCCCATGTCATTCTCCCCGTTTTCGCGATCCTGGCATTCAGTATATTTCCCGACTGACGGAACAACGCAAGCTATGCTTGCGCTGCGGCGGGGCCCCGGGCCGCGTCTTTTTCCGCCGGCTTGACTTGTTCTGGATTCGCCAGTCAGCCGATGTAATGTAATCCATGATGAAATTGATCGACGAGTTTCGGCGCGGCTGGCAGGGAACATCCGAACCGTCGCCGCTTTTCAGCATCGGATTTGCAGCCTCCTGCCTTGCCCTGGCGACCGCGGCGCGGTGGTGTCTTTCCCTGATCCGGCCGGACGTATTCTTTACCCCGTATTTTCCAGCGGTGTTTTTTGCCACGGCGTTCGGCGGGTACCGGCTCGGGATCGCGACCGCGATCATCGGGGGCACGCTCGGCGTGACCGTCAGTTTCAGCGACGCCCCGGCTGATTTTGCAAGACTGGCGCTTCTGGTGATCTATCTGATCGTGTGCGGCCTCACGATATGGGGCGTCGAGCACTATCGATCGGTCGCTGCGCAGCAACGGCAAATCTCAAAACGCCTGATGCAGGAAGAGCTGTATCGCAAGCTCGTCGTGGAGGAGTTCCAGCACCGGCTGAAGAACAAATTGTCGACAATTCACGCCGTCATCCATCTGGTGCTGCAGGATCAACCGCAAATCTGGGCCGGCATCGATCAGCGATTGCGAGCGCTGTCCGCGGCCGACGATATGATCGCGCGAGTCGATGGCACCGGTTGCGATATCAAGGATTTGCTGATTTCCGAACTCGGACCTTACGGACATGTTCGATTTACCCTGAATGGGAGTCCGTTGTTTCTGCCTGCCAAATTGGCGGTGAGCCTGGCATTGATGTTTCACGAGCTCGCCACCAATGCCGGGAAATACGGCGCGTTTTCTTCCCCGCGCGGGCTGTTGCAGGTGTCATGGACTGTGTCAGACGGTCGGCTCAACATTACCTGGGACGAGACCGAGGGCCCTCCGGTCGAAACCATCGGGGAAGCCGGCTTTGGCACGAAACTCTTGAAGTCGGCGCTCAGCCCATTCAACGGCAAGACCGAGATCACGTTCTTGAGGACCGGGGTTCACTGCACCATGCAATGCCGAATACCGCGGGAGTGAGCGCGCTTCAGCCGCCCGGATAACCCCCACGCACCGCTGCCTTCGCAACAATGCCGCCTTGACCGGGGGCGAGCGCTCACTCTATCAGTGGCGTACAGATCAGAACCGAGGGAGAGAAGCTGTGCGAACGTCTTTAATCGTTCAGGGAATTGCCATCGTCTTGCTGGGCACAGCCGCCCAGGCCGACGATCTGAAGATCGCCCTGATCCACGGCAAGACCGGACCGCTCGAAGCCTATGCGAAGCAGACCGAGACCGGCCTGCGCATGGGACTGGAATATGCCACCAAGGGCACCATGACGCTGGACGGGCGCAAGATTGTCGTCATCACCAAGGACGATCAGAGCAAGCCGGACCTATCCAAGGCAGCGCTCGCCGAAGCCTATCAGGACGACAAGGCCGATATCGCCGTCGGCACGTCGTCGTCGGCCGCAGCACTGGCGGACCTTCCGGTGGCCGAGGAAAACAAGAAGATCCTGATCGTCGAGCCCGCG
>VAZH01000194.1 GCA_005884465.1 Alphaproteobacteria bacterium
GTTCGAGACCGGGGTTTTGACGACGGGGGAAGCCATCTCCAACCGGGCCGCCGGCACGCCGTCGCGGCCGAGAATGCTGGTGGCGGCCGCGCCGATGACCAGAAAACACGTCAGCGCGATGATGGTCATTGCTCTGGTCAAGCCGTACTCCCTACCCTTCCACGAACACGATCACTTTCCCGACAACTGGGCGCTAATTAAGGCAGCCGACCAGATTTGGCCAGGAAACCTGCCGCGGGACTTCTGGATCATGATCCGATTGGATTAAATCGGCTCATGATCTCATCTCTTTGTTTGAGCATGATCTTTTCGGACAATCGGTTCCCACTTTTCCGGATCATGCTCTAAAAATCAGGCCGCGACGGCGAGATCGTAGGCTTCCTGGATATCGGCGACGATATCGGAGGCCTCCCACAACGGCCTTACGGGGGCGAGATTGGTTAACGGAGCGTTAAGCGGGCGGACCGGACGCCTGGATCGCCGCGCGATACTCCGCGATGGTGCGTGCAACGAGGTCATCGACCGGCAGCACCTCGGTCACCCCGGAGGTAGAATGCCCCGCGCTCCAGATGTCGCGCCAGCGCGCAGGGCGGCGCTCGCGCGCGCCGATGTCGATATCCTCTGCGATGTCGATCGCGCCGCGTGGCGGCAGCTTGTCGGGATCGAGGCCGGCGGCTGCGATCGAAGGCCGCAGCATGTTGGTCTGCAGGCCGGTAAAGGCCGTGGTCAGCAGGATATCGTCGGCGCTGCTGTTCACCAGCATCTCCTTGTATCTTGCGTCGGCCATGCTCTCGCGGGTGGCGATGAACTTGGTGCCCATATAGGCGAGATCGCAGCCGAGCACCTCGGCGGCGCGCAGTCCATGGCCGTCCCCGATTCCTCCCGCCAGCACGATCGGTCCATTGAAGAACGCCCGCACCGCGCGGACAAAGACGAACGGGTTGAGCCAGCCGGTCTGACCGCCGGCGCCCGCGGTCAGCAGCACGAGCCCGTCGGCGCCCACGGCCACCGCGCGCTCGGCGTGGCGGATGCTGGCGACATCGGCAAACACCAGCGCGCCGGCGTCATGGAGCGCCGCCAGCACCGGCGCAGGCGAGCCGACGCTGGTGATGACGATCTCGGGCCTGTGCCGCAACAGCACCTGCAGATCCTGCTCAAGCCGCGCGTTGGACCGGTGCACGATCAGGTTCGGACAGATCGGAGCCGAAGGCTTTCCGCTCTGGTCGCCATGACGGCGCAGCCGGTCTTCGATGTCGAGCAGCCAGCCATCGAGTTGTTCGGGGCTACGGCAATTCACGGTCGGGAATGCGCCGATCACGCCGTTGCGGCAGGCGGCCACCACAAGCTCGACGCCGGAGACAAGGAACATCGGCGCCGCGATCAGCGGCAGGCTCAGGCGATCATGAAATCGCGCGAGTGGATTGGGGGTACTCAAATCCAATATCCTATTCGACGCCGTGGTTTGCCGTTCCACGTCTCGGATTCATTGTGCTAGCGTTGGGCAACATTGGCACGACCGAAGGCCCAAGACAAAGTAAGCGCAAAACTCGCTGGAGGAAACATGTCCGATCCGCTCTATGACTTTCCGACCGTGTGCGGACAGACGCTGCGGACGCTGGCGCGCTATCCCTCCCGAATTGCATTCAGCTGGCCGGGCGGATCGATCACCTACCAGGGTGCCACCGAACTGATCGGCCGCATCCAGAAGGTGTTCATGCAACTGGGGCTAGACCCAGGCGCGCGCGTCGCGCTGCTGACGGCCAACCGAGCGGACAGCTGGTGCGCGGGCGTCGCCGCGCAACTGTCACGATTTTCGATCACCTGGCTGCATCCGCTGGGTTCTCTCGGCGATCAAGTCGACCAGATCGAGGATTCCGGGGCGGGGATTCTCGTCATCGATGCCGACACCTTCCTGTTGCGCGGCGGTGAACTGGCGGCGTGCGCCAAAGGCCTCAGCCATGTATTTACCCTTGGCCGCGCTGAATATGGCATCGACCTGCTCGCGGCGGCTGAATCCGCCGGCAGCGCCACGGCAAAGGATCTGGCCGGGGCCGACGATGCTGCTGTTCTGTACTACACCGGCGGCACCACCGGCAAATCGAAAGGCGCACTGCGCCACCATCGCGAACTTGCCGGCTTCGCCAACGCGATCCTGTCCGACTTCGAAATTCCCGATACGCCGCGCTATCTCACGGTCGCGCCGATCAGCCACGTCGCCGGCACCAAGGTGCTGCCCACGCTGATGCGCGGCGGCACCGTGCACATGCTGAAAGGCTTCGATCCCGACGCGGTGTTCAAGACCATCGAGCGCGAGCGCATCAACTTCACGCTGTTTGTGCCGACCATGATTTACGTACTGCTGGACCATCCGGCGCTCGACAAGACCGATCTCTCCTCGCTCGAGCTTTTGCTTTACGGCGCCTCGGCGATGTCGCCGAGCCGGCTGGTCGAGGGCATCGAGCGGATCGGTCCAGTGTTCTCGCAGCTTTATGGACAAACGGAGTGCTATCCGGTCTCGGTGCTGCGCAAGGCAGATCACGATCCCAGGACTCCGGAATTGTTCCTGTCCTGCGGTTTCCCGATCGCCGCCTGCGAAGTCAGAATTCTCGGGAATGACGACGAGGAGGTCGAAACCGGCGAAGCCGGCGAGATTTGCGTGCGCGCGCCGCATGTGATGGCGGAATACTGGAAGCGGCCCGAACAGACGGCGGAAACCCTGAAGAACGGCTGGCTGCATACCGGCGATATCGCGCGCGCCGACGAGCGCGGCTACATGTTCATCCTCGATCGCAAGAAGGACATGATCGTCTCCGGCGGCTTCAATATCTTTCCGCGCGAGGTCGAGGACGTGCTGTCGCAACACGCCGACGTGGCGATGGTCGCCGTGGTCGGCGTGCCCGACGACAAATGGGGCGAGGCCGTCACCGCAGTCATTGTCGCGCGCGAAGGCGCGCGGCCGAATGCGGAGGAACTGATCAACCTGGTAAAGGCCCGCAAGGGTTCGGCGCACGCGCCCAAACACATAAAATTCGTCACGGAGTTGCCGATGACCGGGGTCGGCAAGGTCGACAAGAAGGTGCTGAAGGCGGGCTTCTGGGTCGGGCGCGAGCGGATGGTCGGATAGACTCCCCGTATCGTGTCCCGGATGCGGTGCGGCGCTTCCTGGCGCTGCGCCGCAGAGCCGGGACCGACAGATCGTGCCTTCATCAACTCGCAGCTGCGAGCGATCTTTCGAAGCCGTTGGGCACTTCAATATCGACTTCAAGCGTCGATACTTGTTTGCCTCTCTCCATCCTGACCACGACTTTTTCGGGATCGAGCACGACATGCCGCGAGACCGCGGCAAGGATCTCTGCCCGCAGCAGTTCCAGCAATTCAGGTTGGCCGCGCAAGCCGCGTTCATGCGCCAGAAGTATCTGCAACCGTTCCCGTGCAACAGGCGCGGAAGCATTACGGCCACTGATGAGCCGCAGCAGATTGATCATGCGGCCCTCCGTCCTAGTAACCGGTTCATCAGGCCTTTGCGCTCGACCGGCACCATCATGGTGACCGTTTCGCCCATCAGGCGACGCACCGCGTCGATGTAGGCGCGGGCCGGCGCGCTGGCTGCGTTGTTCAGAGTAACCGGTGATCCGACGTTTGACGCGCGCAGAACGTCCTGGCTCTCGGGAATGATGCCAAGCAGCGGTATCGCAAGGATTTCAAGGATATCCTCGATGCTGAGCATTTCCCCCCGCGCCGCGCGCGCCGAATCATATCGTGTGATCAGCACATGCTTCTCAACCCGCTCGCCCTTCTCCGCCTTCACGGTCTTTGAATCGAGCATCCCGATGATGCGGTCGGAATCGCGCACCGAGGAGACTTCGGGATTGGTGACGATGACAGCCTCGTCCGCATAGCGCATTGCAAGCGTCGCGCCCCGCTCGATGCCCGCCGGACTGTCGCAGAGAATCCAGTCGAATTTGGTGCGCAGGTCGGCGATAATGCTCCTGACACCCTCCTCCGTCAGGGCGTCCTTGTCCCTGGTCTGCGATGCCGGAAGCAGCCACAAATTCTCCAGCCGCTTGTCGCGGATCAGGGCTTGCGAGAGTTTTGCAACGCCCTGCACCACATTGATCAGGTCGAACACAACCCGTCGTTCCGCCCCCAACACCAGATCGAGGTTGCGCAGGCCGACGTCGAAGTCGACGACCACCACTTTTTCTCCCAGTTGCGCCAGCGCCGCACCGAGCGCGGCTGTGGAAGTTGTCTTTCCGACGCCGCCTTTGCCAGACGTCACGACCAGGACCTTGGCCATTGTTGCCTCCTTTGCCGGTTAATTCAGCGGTGTAATTTTCATGATCTCGCCGTCGAGCCATGCCTGGGCCGGCCGATTGCGCAGGGTGGCGCTTATGTCTTCAGCAGTCTGGTAGTAACCGTCGATTGCCAGGAGCTCTGCTTCGATTTTCTGGCAGTAAATCCGCGCCGCTGAATTGCCGTTGACGCCCGCCATCGCGCGGCCGCGAAGCGCTCCGTAGACATGGATGGAGCCGCCGGCGACAATCTCCGCGCCCGAACCGACCGAGCCCAGCACCGTCACATCGCCGTCGGTAAACACAACCGACTGACCGGAGCGCACCGGGTTTTCGAGCAGCAGCGACGTTGATTTCGGCTTGGGTTTGGCTTCAGCCTTTTGCGGCTCAATCTGCGTGAGCACGCAGTGGCGTCCGCCGGTCAGCAACGGCGGCATGCTCGTCGTGACGTGAGCAGCGTCCACGCCCTCGATACCGAGGACCCGAATATTGCGTTGTTCGAGGCTGGCGACGAGATGCGAGATCGCGGATTGGCTCAGGTCCACGGCGGAAAGGTCAAGCACCACCGGCTTGCCGACAAAGAAGCCAGGCGACCGGGCGAGCGTTGCGTCTATTTCTTCAAGCCAGCCAACGATCGGAACAGTAGGGCAAAACACGAACGCGACATAGGAGCGGCCCCGCATTCGAACCAGTTGACGTGTTGGCGCCGCAGATGCGTCCATGGTGATCGACTCGCCTTCCTTATTGAATAGTTAAGGATCGGCGGTCTTGGTTAACGGTTGATTAATGGCCCCGGCGATTCGTCATCACCGGAATGCGCGGGCGTTCTCGCGTGATGTTCCGCATTACAGCGGCAGATCGACGGCCTGGGCGTATTCTTTTTTGAATCGCGCGATCAGTTCGGCGGCAGGCAGGATCTTGCCGACGCTGCCGACGCCCTGGCCGCTGCCCCAGATTTCCTTCCAGGCCTTCGGTTTTGCCCGTTCGCCCGAGGCGTCGGTACCGAAACTCATTTTCGACGCATCGGATTCCGGAAGATTATCGGGATCCATCCCGGCCGCGACGATCGAGGGCTTCAGGTAGTTGCCATGCACGCCGGTGAACAGATTGGAATAGACGATATCCTCCGCTGTCGAGGTGGTGATCATCTGCTTGTAACCCTCCACCGCATTGGCCTCCACCGTAGCGATGAACGCGGAGCCGATGTAGGCAAAGTCGGCCCCTAACAGCCGCGCGGCGCGGATGGCGCGGCCGTTGCCGATCGCGCCCGATAGCGCGATCGGCCCATCGAACCATTGCCGGGTCTCGGCCACGAAGGCGAATGGCGATATCTCGCCGGCATGGCCGCCGGCGCCGGCGGAAACCAGGATCAGACCGTCCGCGCCCTTCTCGATCGCCTTGTGCGCGAATTTC
This sequence comes from Alphaproteobacteria bacterium, assembly GCA_005884465.1. GTDB lineage: Bacteria > Pseudomonadota > Alphaproteobacteria > Rhizobiales > Xanthobacteraceae > Bradyrhizobium. Next base: position 5,706 of record VAZH01000194.1, read on the forward strand.
TGGTTGATCACCCCAGCCGTGCGCGGCCTGATTGAGCTCCTCGCGCGCGCCGAGCGAGGTGATCATCATCGGCACCTTGTGCTTTTCGCAAACCGCGAGATCCTGTTCGAGCCGGTTGTTCGACCGATGCACGATCTGGTTGACCGCGAACGGCGCCGACGGCCGGTCGGGATGCGCCATATCGTGCCCGGCAAGCTCTTCCCTGATCCGCGCCAGCCACTCGTCGAGCAGCGCCGGCGGACGCGCGTTCAGCGCCGGAAACGATCCGACGACACCCGCCTTGCACTGCGCGATCACCAGATCCGGCACGGAAATGATGAACAGCGGCGCGCCGATCACGGGTATAGACAGACGTCCCTTGAACAAGGCAGGCATGGACATTCGAAAATCCCTTTTGTCGTTCAGCGAAAGCGCAATGCATCGGTCTAAAGATGCCAGACATCATAACAAGAAAGCAATCGCCACGCGCGACGGCTGTCCGTGCATCGGCCCGATCCCCGGCGTTACTGGCACAGCGCATGGGTAACGTAATTGTCCCTCCGGCAATCATCCGGTTTGCGCGTCCGGCCCGGAATCAGCACTTTCGCCGAGCAGGTTTCCGCGGAAGCGGTGTTAAGGCTGTTTCCCTCTTTGAAGCCCTTGCTCTGACAGAGTTTATCGGCACCGAGCTTGCAGTCCGGCGCGCCGTTTGCCGAAACCGGGCAGATCATGCGCCCCGCCACCATCGAGGACGGCCTGGCCAGGCGCGACAGGGTCTCGCCTGCCTCTTTTGCGCGCGCGTTCAGATCGTCGATGGTCTCACCTGGGCTTTTCAGGGTCGGAAGGATCGACAAGGATTTCTCGAAGAATTTTCCCATTTCGTTGAACACGCCTGGATTCTCTTCGCGCGCCGGCGGAGGCGGCGATGGTGAAGGTTCGCTCAGTCGAGGCGCCGTCGGCTGGGCCGGCTCCTGGACGCCAAGCGAGGGTGGCGGCGCTGCTTGCGGCCACGCGGCGCCTGCGGCGATCATCCATGTCAGCAACACCGCGCCCGCGGTCGCGACATGCATTCTGGACAGGGCGATCAGGATGGCTGGTCGGTCGAGCATGATTTCGAGCGTAGCCTGAAGCCGCGAACCGGCAAAGCAGTTCGCGGACGCCTCAGATCATCCGAAACGCAATGACAAAACCGAGCACGAGGACGATGGCGCCGAGCGCGACCCACAGTCCGAGCCGCTTCTCGATCGAGGCGCGGATGGTGTCTCCGTA
>VAZH01000195.1 GCA_005884465.1 Alphaproteobacteria bacterium
AAGGTCATCTACGATCAGAAGACCAAGCGGCTTCATGCCGAGGGCAATATCCGCATGACCGATGCGGAGGGCAGGATCACCTACGCCAACATCATGGATTTTAGCGACGACTACCGCGACGGCTTCGTCGATTCGTTGCGCGTCGACACCGCCGACGCGACGCGAATGGCAGCGACGCGTGCGGACCGCTCCAGCGGCAATTACACCGTCTTCGAAAACGGTGTCTATACCGCCTGCGCACCCTGCAAGGACGATCCGAAGAAGCCGCCACTATGGCAGGTCAAGGGCGCGCGCATCATTCACGACCAGACCGACAAGATGCTGTATTTCGAGAACGCGCAGTTGGAATTCTTCGGCGTTCCAATGGCGTATCTGCCGTATTTTTCGACGCCCGATCCGACCGTGAAGCGCAAGACCGGCTTCTTGATGCCGAGCTTCTCGCAGGCTTCGACCTACGGCTATGCCGTTGAGACCCCGTTCTACTGGGCGATCGCTCCCGACTACGACGCGACCTTCACCCCGCGGTTTACAACTCGGCAGGGCGTGCTGTTGCAGGGCGAATTCCGTCAGCGCCTGATCAACGGATCGTATCAAATCCGCGCCTACGGCATCGACCAACTGGACCCGGGAGCCTTCGCCGGTCAGCCCGGCGACCGCACCTTCCGCGGTGGCATCGACACCAAGGGCCAGTTCGCACTGAACGACAAATGGGTGTGGGGCTGGGATGGTGTGCTGCTCTCGGATTACTACTTTTTCTCCGATTACAGGCTTTCCCAGTACAAGGATCCGTTGAACTCATTTCTGAGCCTGCCGACCGAAGCCATTTCCCAGCTTTATCTGACCGGCGTCGGCAATCGCAGCTACTTTGATGCGCGCACGATCTACTATCTCAGCTTTTCGGGTTTCCAGGAGAAGGTGCCCGTTATCCACCCGGTGGTCGATTATTCGAACGTTCTCAACCATCCGATCTTTGGCGGAGAATTCAGCTACAAGACCAATTTCACCAGCCTGACGCGGAGTACCGCCGCGTTCGACCCGATCACGACGCTCGCTAACACCAATAGCCTCTGCATGACGGCGTCCGCCGATCCGCTCGCGCGGTTGCCGGCGCAATGCCTGCTTCGCGGCATCCCCGGAACGTACACGCGGCTTGCGGCTGAGGCGCAGTGGCGGCGGTCGTTCACCGATTCCGCCGGTGAAATCTGGACGCCGTTTGCGAGCGTCCGCGCGGATGCGATCGATGCCTCGATCTCGAACTAGCCCGGCGTTTCGAACTTCCTCCCCGTCGGCGACACCCAAGCGCTGCGCGTGATGCCGACGGTCGGCCTCGAATATCGCTATCCCTTCATCAACGTTCAGCCCTGGGGTTCGACGACGATCGAGCCGATCGCGCAGGTCATCATTCGTCCCAACGAACCCTATGCGGGCAAGCTTCCCAACGAAGACGCCCAGAGCTTGGTATACGACACCAGCAACCTGTTCAGCGTCGATAAATTCTCGGGCTATGACCGCGTCGAAGGCGGTGGCCGCGCCAATGTCGGCGTGCAGGCGACCACGCAATTCGACCGCGGAGGGGCCGTCAAGGTACTGTTCGGACAGTCCTATCAACTGTTCGGCCTGAATTCGTTCGCCGTCCAGGACGTGACCAATACCGGCCTCGATTCCGGTCTTGCGACCCCCAAGTCGGACTATGTCGGCAGCGTCAACTATTCGCCCAACCGAACCTATACGTTCAGCGTGCGCACTCGCCTGGACCAGCAAACTCTAAACGTTCAGCGTTTCGAGGCTGAAGGCCGAGCCAGCTTCGACCGCTGGTCGGTCAGCATGATGTACGGCAACTATGCCCAGCAGCCGGAACTGGGATACCTGACCCGCCGCGAGGGACTTTTGGGCAGCGCGTCCGTCAAGCTGGCGGCGAACTGGGTGATGTCGGGAGCCGCCCGCTGGGATCTCGAAGCGAACAAGCTCAATCAATACATCATCGGTGCCGGGTACGTGGACGACTGCTTTGTGCTGGCGGCCAACTATGTCACTTCCTACACTTACGCCGCCGGCACCACCCCGCCTGTGCTCAGTCACGCTTTCATGCTGCAGATCGGGTTACGGACCCTCGCCAATACGGCCAGCGGAGCCTCAGGTATCCCGTAGAACCGCCGCCGGCACGCTGCCGGAGGATGAATTTCCGGCGCGTCACTGGTCCAATTCGAATCGATTGATATAGCGAATATGATCATTACGACTACACGCTCTCATCGGCCTTCGGTCCTGGTCTTGACTTGTGCTGCGGCACTGGCCCTGGCGAGCTGGGCCTCGCCGTCGCATGCGCAAACCGTTGCCGTCATGGTCAATGGCGAACCTATCACCAACTACGATATCGAACAGCGCAGCAAGCTGACCTTCCTGACGACTCATAAGCCTGCCAGCCGGCAGCAAGTGATCGACGAGCTGATCGATGAAAAGGTGAAGATCAAGGAAGGCAAGAAATTTGGCGTCGATCCCACCGCTTCCGATATCGATCAGTCGTACGCGGCGATGAGTTCGCGGATGCGAATCACGCCGGAGCAACTGACGAAATCTCTGGAAGCTCAGGGCATCCGGCCCGACACGCTCAAGGCCCGCATTAAGGCCGAGATGGTATGGACCAGCCTGGTCCGCGGGCGATACAAGGAGAGCCTGCAGGTCGGCGAAAAGGACGTCGCCGCCGCCATCCAAGTCAATGGCGACGAAAAACAGCAAACCGAGGCCTTCGAATATAAGATGCAACCGGTTGTTTTGATCGTCCCGCGAGGATCGGCATCCGCCGCCATCGAGGCAAGACAAAAGGAGGCGGAAGCCCTGCGCAGCCGCGTGCAGACCTGCGCCGACGCCAACGCTTTCTTCAAGTCGATGCAAAATGCCGCGATACGCGAGACCATAACCAAGACCTCGGCTGACATACCGGCGGTTCTTCGTGAAGTCCTGGACAAAACCCCGATCGGCCATTTGACTCCGCCCGAGGTGACGAAGCAGGGTGTGGAGATGGTCGCGCTGTGCGCAAGGAAACCGACCACGGTCGACACGCCGAAGAAGAGGGAAATCCGGGACAAGATGTATGCCGAGAAATTCCAAGCGAAGTCGAAATCGTATTTGCAGGAAGTCCGCAAAGCCGCGATGGTCGAATATCGTTGACGCATGGCCAGGCCCCTCGCGCTGACATCCGGCGAGCCCGCGGGTATCGGGCCCGATATCACCATCAAGGCGTGGCTGCGCCGCAATGAGCTGAAGCTCCCGCCGTTTTACCTGCTCGGCGACCGTGACCTCATCAGTGACCGGGCGAAGGCTCTCGGACTTAACGTCAAGCTCGCCGACGTTCGTGCCGAAGAGGCACTCAAAACTTTCGCCGACGCGTTGCCGGTCGTGGCCACCGGCCATGCAACCGCGCGGCCGGGCCAGCCGAACCATACCAGCGCGGACGCAGCCCTTGGCTCGATCAGGCAGGCCGTCGCCGATGTCGTCGCCGGAAGGGCTGGCGCGGTCGTCACCAATCCGATTGCCAAGAGCGTTCTCTACCGCGCAGGATTCACCCATCCCGGCCATACCGAGTTTCTTGCCGAGCTCGCGGCGACCGGCGGCCACGCGCCGCAACCGGTAATGATGCTGTGGTCCCCTGCCCTCGTCGTCGTGCCCGTGACCATCCATCTTGCGCTGCGTGACGCCATCGCGCAGCTGTCGAGTGAGCTGATCGTCAGCGCCGTCCGCATTGTGGTCGCGGATCTGAAAAGCCGCTTCCGCCTTGCCAATCCGCGCCTTGCGGTATCCGGCCTCAATCCGCATGCTGGCGAAGACGGCTCGCTCGGCAGTGAGGATCAAACCATCGTTGCACCGGCGATCGAAATCCTGCGCGGCGAGGGCATCCAGATCAGGGGGCCACTGCCCGCGGACACCATGTTCCACGATGCCGCGCGCAAAACCTATGACTGCGCGATCTGCATGTATCACGACCAGGCGCTGATCCCGGTCAAGACGCTGGCGTTCGAGGACGCCGTCAACGTCACGCTGGGACTGCCGTTCATTCGAACCTCGCCCGACCATGGCACGGCGTTTGACATTGCCGGCACCGGTAAGGCCAATCCGTCCAGCCTGATTGCGGCATTGCGGCTGGCCGCTCGCATGGCGGCGACGCAAGGCGCATGAGCGCGATCGATGACCTTCCGCCGCTTCGCGAGGTCATTCGCCAGCATGCCCTGTCGGCTCGCAAATCGCTCGGCCAGAATTTCTTGCTGGACCTCAACCTCACCGCGCGAATCGCGCGCGCCGCGGGCCCACTCGAGGATGCGACCATCATCGAGATCGGCCCCGGGCCCGGCGGGCTGACGCGGGCGCTGCTGGCGCTGGGCGCGCGGCGCGTCATCGCCGTGGAACGCGACCAGCGCGCGCTGCCGGCGCTTGAGGAGATCTCACGGCGATATCCCGGACGGCTGGAAATCATCTGCGCCGACGCGCAGTATTTCGATCCGCGGCCGCTGCTCGGCGGCGGACTTGCGAAAATCGTCGCCAACCTGCCCTACAACATCGCGACCGCGCTTCTGATCGACTGGCTGTCGATCGAGCCGTGGCCGCCCTGGTACGACATGATGGTGCTGATGTTTCAGCGCGAGGTGGCCGAGCGGATCGTCGCGCGCGAGAACGACGAGGCCTACGGACGGCTGGGCGTGCTCGCGAACTGGCGTACTGAAACAAGAATCCTGTTCGACATTTCTCCGGCCGCCTTCGTGCCGCAGCCAAAAGTCACCTCGTCGCTGGTACGCCTGGTGCCCCGCAGCGCGCCGGAAGCCTGCGACCACCGGGCGCTCGAGCAGGTCGCTGCGGCGGCGTTCGGGCAGCGGCGGAAAATGTTGCGGCAGAGCCTCAAATCACTGGCTGTCGATCCGACGCGGCTGGCCGCTGCC
>VAZH01000196.1 GCA_005884465.1 Alphaproteobacteria bacterium
CGACCATGTCGAACGCCATGTGGGCACCACCGCCAGCCGCTTCGCGCAGTGCGCGTGCGTCTTTCTGTACGTCGCCGGTCAGGGTCACCGTTGAAACGCGGGGGCCCGCGGCGCGGGCGACGGCTTCCAGCGCCTCTGGTTTGCGGCCGGCCGCAATTACCTGGGCGGCACCCATGGCGCACCCGAGCAATACCGCCGCGGTGCCATAGGCGCCCGTCGCGCCGTTCACGACCAGTGTCTCGCCGGCCGCCAGCCGGCCTCTGAGCAGACCGCCGAATGGAATGATAAAGCGGCCAATGGTGACGAGCTGTGCGGCATCGAACTCATCCAGCCCTTCGGCAGGCGTGATCGCCTCCACCGGCATCAGCGCGTACTCGGCCAGCGTTCCGTCCGGCCAGTCCGCCAGCACCTGCGCCGCGTCCGGGCTTGACGTCAGGCCGATCAGGACTTGCGCCGGATCTTCGACATTCTCTGCTGCTATGAAATGCGACGACAGCACCACGCGCTGGCCCGGCTTCAAATGCCAGACGTCCCGGCCGACCGCTTCCACGACGCCAACCCCGTTGGTCCCGATTGTGAAGGGTCCAGGAGGCGGATGGTAGACGGGCAATTTTCCCTCCACATAGGCTTTCAGGTAGGACATCAGCGCCGAGGCTTCGATCCGCACCAACGCGCTGCCCGGACGCGGTTCCGGGGTGCGCACATCACTAAAGCGGAGTTCTCCGCCGAGCCGTTGCAGCCGCCACGCCTTCATGCGTGCCTCCTTTGCCCGGTTCGCGTCTGCATCACGCTTGCGCTATGGACGGGCATGACTTCGCCAACCCATAATGCGTATCCAAGCGTCCGAAGGCTAGATGGAACGGCTTTCCGACATGCCCACCATGAGTTCCCCATGACCATCAAAGCCGTTGTGTTCGATGCCTATGGCACGCTGTACGACATTCAGTCGGTGGCCGCCATTACCGAGGAAGCATTTCCCGGCTACGGCGACATCGTCACGCAGATCTGGCGGATCAAGCAGCTCGAATACACTTGGCTGCGCTCACTGATGCGGCGCTACCAGGATTTCTCCTTGATCACGCGGGATTCGCTCGCCTATACGCTGCGATGCCTCGGGCTGGAAAGCGATCCGGGCGCGTTCGAACGCATCATCGACAAATATCTGCATCTCGACCTTTACCCGGACGCGATGGCCGCGCTGGCGGCGATGCGAGATCGAAAGCTTGCGATCCTTTCCAACGGCAGCAGCGGCATGCTCAACACATTGGTTCGCAACAGCGCTCTCGACCGGGTGCTGGATGCCACTATCAGCGTCGATACCCAAAAAATCTTCAAGCCTGCTCCGGATGCCTACCGCCTGATCGAATCGACGCTTCGCGTACCGCCCGCCGAGGTGCTGTTCGTGTCCTCGAACCCTTGGGATGCCTGCGGCGCCAAGGCGTTCGGGCTGAACGTCGCCTGGATCGAGCGGGTGACGCCGGAAGCGATGGCGCTTGTCTGCGTCAAAAGCGACGTCGTTGCCCCGCTCACGATGTTCAAGGCGATCCGCACCCAGATGGATGAACTTGGCCTTGAGCCCGACTATCGCATCCACGCGCTGTCGGAACTGCCCGATCTGGTCGCCTCGCATGAGCCTTGAATCGGTCCGCGCGTTTTTCGCCGAGAAGGCCCCCGATATCGTCGTTATCGAATCGCCAATCAGTTCGGCGACGGTGGCGCTGGCGGCCGAAGCCTATGGCGTTGAGCCCGGGCGGATTGCAAAAACGCTCTCGCTTCGGATCGGCGAGCGCGTGGTGCTGATCGTCGCCAGCGGCACGGCTCGGATGGACAACAAGAAGGCCAAGGCGTACTTCGGCGGCAAGCCGAAGATGCTGGGCGTCCACGAGGTCGCCGAGATTACCGGTCACGACGTTGGCGGCGTATGTCCGTTCGGCCTGAAAGCGCCGCTGCCGGTTTATTGCGATGTTTCCCTTAAGGCGTTCGACGAGGTTGTGCCGGCCGCGGGCTCGACCCACAGCGCGGTCCGCATCGCGCCTTCGCGGATGGCTGAGCTCACCGCCGCCGAATGGGTCGACGTCTGCGAAGTCAGCGCGTGACGATATCGCCCTCGGAGCGGGTCGGCGGTTCGTGGAATTCGATCCCCCGCCGGCTACGCCGAGACAGAAGTGTCGCATCGGTCGTCGCGGTGCTGCGGACATAGAGCATGATCCGGAAAAGTGGGAACCGGTTTTCCGAAAAGATCATGCTGCAACAAAGAGACCAGATCATGAGCCGATTCAGTTCAATCGGGTCATGATCCAGCCGTAGCCGCAGGCCGGTCTATTGGCCGCTGTAGGACCTCGGCTGAGCATTGCCGCGCCTCGGCGTAGCTTCCGGCGACGCGCTGGCATTTGATTCAAACACCGAGCGGCAGTCACTGCTGAGTTGCGCTGTATTTTGCCGCAAGCATGCAACGATCCGATTGGTGTCCGGTATCTGATCGCCGCAAAGCCTGAAAACGTCAGGCGTGCAGGCAAGCTGTTGGGCGAGGGTCCCCCGATATTCCTCGGCAAAAGCGGGATTTTGAACGGCGATGCCGCTGACGATCGCGATCACAAGGCTCTTGGCAACAGGGTGCACTCGCATCTCCGGTCCTTCTTTTTGGGGATTTCAGTTGGCCTGCTTGTTGTCGCGCCGCAGGCTTCAAAAGAAATGAGGCAAAGGGAAGGATCGCGCCGCACAAAAATGTGAAGTTGGGTTCCCGCTTGTCCCAATGGCGCGAACAGACAACAAGGCCAGGGCTTGTTGAAGCGTCATTCCGGGCGCGATGAAAACGCGAGCCCCGGAATGACCGGCATCCCTACTCCACCTTGCCGATTTTCTTCACGGCTGCGATCAGGCGCGCACTATCTTCCGCGACGAATTTCGAAAATTCCGGCGCGTCGAGGTAAGCCACCGGGCTGCCGGCGGTCTCAAAGGTTTTTGTTACCTCCGGACTTTTCACCGCTTGCGCCATCGCCTCGCGCAGCCGCGTCATGATCGGCGCCGGCAGCGCGCTTTGCGCAAACAGCCCGGCCCAGATGTAGAACTCGACGTCCTTGTAGCCGAGTTCTTTGAAGGTCGGCAGATCGGGAAAACTCGCGATCCGCTCCGCGCCCCAGTTTGCCAGCACGCGCATCTTGCCGTCGTCGACCTGCTGCTTCAGCGTGCCCGGCGCCGACGCCAGTGCCTGCACTGTGCCGCTCAGCAATGCCGTTAGCGCGGGGCCGGCGCCCCGAAACGGCACGTGCAGCAATTTGATGCCGGCGCTGGCCGTGAACATTTCCATCGCCACATGCAGCGTGCCGTAGGGGCCTGACGAGCCATAGGGAATCTGGCCGGGACGCTTCTTGGCGTCCTCCACAAAATCCTGCAGCGTCTTCCATGGCGCCGACGCCGGCACCGCGAGCAAGGTCGGATCGGCGAGCACCCGCGCCACAGGGGCAAATTGCGAGACTTCGTAAGCCACGGGACGGTCGAACAGCCGGTCGGCCTCGGGCAATACCGCGAGCGACGACAGCGTCATCAATAGCGTATAGCCATCCGGCTCGGCGCGCGCTGCCGCGGCGTTGCCGATCGAGCCGCCGGCGCCGCCGGCGCGGTTGTCGACGATGACAGGCTTGCCCAAAAGTCTTTCCAACGCCAGCGCCACCGGACGCGCGGCGAGATCGGCCTGGCCGCCGGCCGGGAACGGCACGATCATGGTAATATTGCGCGTCGGCCACGGACCTTGCGCAAGTGCGGAATTCGAGAGCGCAGCCTGCGCCAACGGCAGCGCCGCGGCGGCTTTAAGAAGTTCACGTCGGTTCATCGGCAGTTTTCTCCCCGGAGATTTTTGGTTTTTGTAAGGGCAGCCTAGCGGAAACTGCGTAGGGTGGGCAAAGGCGCGTTTGCGCCGTCCACCACTCGTCACTGCTTCCGCTTCTTTCCCTTCGCAAAATGCTTCGCCAGAAAATCCGCCAGCACCTCGACGCGCGCGGGGCGTGGGCCGCCCGGCGGCGTCACCAGATGCACCGAGCCCTCGGTCTGCTTCCAGTCCTTCAGGATCACCTCGACCTCGCCTGAGGCAATGGCATCGCCGACGATAAACTCCGGCAGATCGGCGATGCCCAAGCCGGCGATCAGCGCCGGCAGCAGCGCCTCGCCATTGTTGACCCGCAGCGGGCCCGCGGGCCGCACGCTCGCCTGCTCGCCCGCCGCATTGGTGTAGTGCCAGACGCCGGGCGTCGAGAGATAGGCATAGCCGAGACATTTGTGCTGGGCGAGATGCATCGGATGCGTCGGGCGGCCATGGCGCTTGAGATAGGATGGCGCGGCCACGGTGTGGCGCGGCATCGCGCATAGCCGCCGCGCGATCAACGATGAATCCGGCAGGCTCGCGATCCGCAACCCGG
>VAZH01000197.1 GCA_005884465.1 Alphaproteobacteria bacterium
AACTTCAAGAGATTCTTGCGGATGTCGAAGTTGCGGGCCTCGACCTTCTGCTGCGCCTTCTCGAGCGCCTTGTTGATCCAGGGATGGATGATCGCCTCGCCCTCTTTAAGGCCAAGCCGCGTCAGCATGGTATCGAGCCGGTCCGACCCGAAAATCCGCATCAGATCGTCTTCCAGCGACAGGAAGAATTTCGAGCGTCCGGGGTCACCCTGGCGTCCGGACCGGCCGCGCAGCTGGTTGTCGATGCGCCGCGATTCATGGCGTTCCGAGCCGATGATGTAGAGCCCACCCGGCCGGTTCACGGTCTTGGCGGGCTTGCTCCCCTTCGCGGGCTCGACCTCGATGATATCTTCCGCCTTCAGCACAAGGTCGCGGAAGCGTTCGACGTCGGCCTTGATCTGCTCGATCCTGGTGGCCTTCTCGGTCTCGTCGTTGAGATCAGCCGTCTCGTGCTGGATGCGCATTTCGAGCGAGCCGCCGAGCTTGATGTCGGTGCCGCGGCCGGCCATGTTGGTCGCAATCGTGATCGCGCCGGGCACGCCGGCTTCGGCGACGATATAGGCTTCCTGTTCGTGGAAGCGCGCGTTCAAGACCGCGAACAGTTTTGCCGGCTTGCCGGCACGGGCCGCGGCGTAAAGCTTCTCCATCGCCTTTTCGTTGCCGAAATCGATCTGCTTGTAGCCGTGCTTTTTCAGGTATTCGGCGAGCACTTCGGATTTTTCGATCGAAGCGGTGCCGACCAGCACCGGCTGCAGCCGGGCATTGGCGCGCTCGACCTCGGCCAGGATCGCGGCGTATTTTTCCTTCTGCGTGCGATAGACCTCGTCGTCCTCATCGAGGCGCGCCACCGCCACGTTGGTCGGGATTTCCACCACCTCCAGCTTGTAGATGTCGAACAGTTCGTCGGCTTCGGTCGCGGCGGTGCCGGTCATGCCAGCGAGCTTCTCGTACATCCGGAAATAGTTCTGGAACGTGATCGAGGCCAGCGTCTGGTTTTCCGGCTGCACCGGCTGATGCTCTTTGGCTTCCAGCGCCTGATGCAGGCCCTCGGAATAGCGCCGGCCCGGCATCATGCGGCCGGTGAATTCATCGATGATGATGACCTCGCCGTCGCGGACGATGTAGTCCTTGTCGCGCTGGAACAGGGTGTGGGCGCGAAGCGCCTGATTGATGTGGTGGACGACCGAGACGTTCTCGACGTCGTAGAGCGATTCACCCTTGAGCTGGTCGGCATCGCGCAGCAGCGTCTCGATCTTTTCCATGCCGGCTTCGGTCAGCGTCACCGTGCGCTGCTTCTCGTCGACCTCGTAGTCGGTCTTGTCGAGCTTGGGAAAGAAAGTGTCGATGGTGTTATAAAAGTCCGAACGGTCATCGAGCGGTCCGGAGATGATCAAGGGCGTGCGCGCCTCATCGATCAGGATCGAGTCGACCTCGTCGACGATGGCGTAGACATGGCCGCGCTGGACCATGTCCTCCAGCCGATACTTCATGTTGTCGCGCAGATAGTCGAAGCCGTATTCGTTGTTGGTGCCGTAGGTGATGTCGCGCGAATAGGCTTCCTTGCGCTCGGCGTCGTCGAGCCCATGGACGATCACCCCGACGGAAAGACCAAGGAATTTGTAGATCTGCCCCATCCATTCGGAGTCGCGCCGGGCCAGATAATCGTTGACGGTGACGACGTGCACGCCCCTGCCGGACAGCGCGTTGAGGTAGACCGCAAGCGTTGCCACCAGCGTCTTGCCTTCGCCGGTCTTCATCTCGGCGATGTCGCCTTCATGCAGAACGATGCCGCCGATCAACTGCACGTCGAAGTGCCGCTGGCCGAGGGTGCGCTTGGCGGCTTCGCGCACGGTGGCGAAGGCCGGAACCAGAATGTCGTCCAGCGTCTTGCCGTCGGCGAGCTGTTGGCGGAATTCGGCGGTGCGCGCTTTCAGCGCTTCGTCCGAAAGTGCCGCGATCTCCGGCTCAAGTGCGTTGATGGCGTCGACGCGGGGTTGGTATCCCTTGATCCGCCGGTCATTGGCGGAGCCGAAAAACTTGCGGGCGAGCGCGCCGATCATGCCAAATTCCTGTTTCTGCGGTTCGGCATAGCTGCCGTGAATGGTCGACCCGGTTGCCTATCAACTCATCGTGACGCGTCGCGGCACCGGCCCCGATCCGGGGAGCATCCGCCAAATGAGTGGGAATTCAGCAATCCAAGGTTCAACGGCCAAAAACGCAAGAAAATGCGCGCTCTAGCCATCGACTTAGATTTGGCAGAGATATGGCTGGGTCCAAGCCTTGTCAACGCGCCAACCTGTCAAGGATTTCATCATTTTGACAGACTTTTCACGTTGCCAAGCTGACATGATTGGGCGAGTGTCCCGCCGCCCCAAACAGCCCATCTTTGAAGGATTTTCCATGACCATTTCGTTCCCGGAAATGAAAACCGGCCTGCGCCTTGGCCTTGCCGCCGCCGTGACGGGCTGTCTCGCCGTGGTGCTGCTTGTCGGCCTGCCGCTGCGCGCCCAGGACGCGAACCCCGTGCTCGCCAAGGTCAACGGCTCGGAGATCCGCCAGAGCGACGTCACCCTTGCCGAGGAGGAACTGGGGCCCAGCCTCGCGCAGATGGATCCCGCGACCAAGAAGGAAAACGTGCTGGCGTTCCTGATCGACATGAAGATCGTCGCCAAGGCGGCCGAGGACAAGAAGATCGAAAATGGCGAGGATTTCAAAAAGCGGCTGGCCTTCACGCGCAACCGGCTTTTGATGGACAGCCTGCTGGCGAGCGAGGGCAAGACGGCGACTACCGACGAGGCCATGAAGAAGGTCTATGAGGACGCCGCCAAGCAGATCACCGGCGAACAGGAAGTTCATGCCCGGCACATCCTGGTCGAAACCGAGGACGAGGCCAAGGCCGTCGCGGAAGAACTCAAGAAGGGCGCGGATTTTGCCGAGCTCGCCAAGAAGAAATCGAAAGATCCCGGCGCGTCCGATGGCGGCGATCTCGGCTTCTTCACCAAGGACCAGATGGTGCCGGAATTTTCCAACGTCGCCTTCGTGCTGGAGCCCGGCAAGATCTCCGATCCGGTGAAGTCGCAGTTCGGCTGGCACATCATCAAGGTCGAGGAAAAGCGTAACCGCAAGGCGCCCGAATTCGAGCAGGTCAAGGGGCAGATCGAGACCTATGTCACGCGCAAGGCGCAGGCGGATTATGTCACCAAGCTGCGCGAGGCCGCCAAGGTCGAGCGCATGGACAAGCCCGAAGAGACTGCGGCCAAGCCGGAGGCAGCGAAGCCCGACGCCGCAAAACCCGCCGAGACCAAGACGGCGCCAGCGAAGAAGTAAAAATTTGCTGTCACTTCCTCGAAGCCAATAGTATTTACAACCGTCATGGCCGGGCTTGTCCCGGCCATCTACGTCTTACAGGATCGTTCAGCGAGAAAAGGCGTGGATGGCCGGGACAAGCCCGGCCATGACGATCTATTTTTATCCTGTCGTTTTTCGGAATTTATCTATGTCATCCGCCGTCTCCCCACTCGCCCCGACCGGCGTCCCCGACATGCCCGAGATTTCGGGCGTGAAGCTCGCCACTGCTGCCGCGGGAATCCGCTACGAGGGGCGCACCGACGTGATGCTCGCGGTGATGGACAACGGGACCGCAGTCGCCGGCGTCTTCACCAAATCGAAGTGCCCGTCGGCGCCCGTGGAATGGTGCCGCGCCAAACTGAAAGGCGACGGATCTTCCAAGGGAGGATTTGCCCGCGCGCTGGTGGTGAATTCCGGCAACGCCAATGCCTTCACCGGCAAGACCGGGCGACAGGCGACCACGCTGACGGCGTCGATTGCCGCCAAGGCGGTCGGGTGCAGCTCGGGCGAGGTGTTTCTCGCCTCCACCGGAGTCATCGGCGAACCGTTGGACGCCACCAAATTCAACGGCGTGCTCGGCACGCTGGCCGAGCAAGCCGCGCCGGGTGCATGGATCGCCGCGGCAAAAGCCATCATGACCACGGACACCTTTCCGAAGGTCGCGACGGCAACGGTAAAGCTCGGCAAGGCGAAAGTGACGATCAACGGCATGGCCAAGGGCGCCGGCATGATCGCGCCCGACATGGCAACCATGCTGGCGTTCGTGTTCACCGACGCCCCGGTTGCGGCGGGCGCGCTGCAGTCGCTGCTCAAGACCGGCGTCGAAGACACCTTTAACGCCGTCACCATCGACGGCGATACCTCGACGTCGGATACTTTGCTCGCTTTCGCCACCGGCACGGCTGCCGCGCATGGCGCCCCCAGGATCAGCCGGGCCGGCGATCCCCGCCTGAAGGCATTTGCAAAGGCGTTCCGTGCCGTGCTCGCCGATCTCGCCGAGCAGGTGGCGCGGGACGGCGAAGGCGCGCGCAAGCTGGTCGAGATCATCGTCGAGGGCGCGGTGTCGAAAGCATCGGCGCGGAAAATCGCGATGTCGGTGGCCAATTCGCCGCTGGTGAAGACCGCGATCGCCGGCGAGGATGCCAATTGGGG
>VAZH01000198.1 GCA_005884465.1 Alphaproteobacteria bacterium
GAAGTGGTCGAGCGTCCGGCGAGCGTGGTCAAGGAGCTGGTCGAGAACGCCATCGACGCCGGCGCCAGCCGGATCGACATTTTCACCGATGGCGGCGGCCGGCGGCGGATCGGCGTCACCGATGATGGCGAGGGCATGACGTCAGGCGACCTCGCGCTCGCCGTGGATCGCCATGCTACCTCCAAGCTCGACGACGAGGATCTCTTGCGGATTCGCACGCTGGGCTTTCGCGGCGAGGCGCTTCCCTCGATCGGCGCAGTGGCGAAACTCGGCATCACCACCCGCCACTTAAGCGAGCCGCACGCCTGGTCGCTGTCGGTCGAAGCCGGCGTGAAATCGGCGATCATGCCGGCGGCATTGTCGCAAGGCACCCGCGTCGAAGTCAGCGATCTCTTTTATGCGACGCCGGCGCGCCTGAAATTTCTCAAGACCGACCGCACCGAGGCCGAAGCCATCCGCGAGGTGGTGCGCCGGCTCGCAATGGCGCGGCCTGACATCGCCTTCACGCTGGCCGGCGAGGAGCGCGCGCCCGTCACCTGGGCTGCGGCGCTGCCTGGCGCGAGCGGCCGGCTGACACGGCTTGGCGATATTTTGGGGGCGGATTTTCGCGGCAGCGCCATTGAGGTGCGCGCCGAGCGCGAAGGCGTCGTGGTCGAGGGCTTTGCTGCCGCGCCGTCGCTGACGCGGGCGAACGCGCTTGGCCAATATCTGTTCGTCAACGGCCGGCCGGTGCGCGACAAGCTTATTCTCGGCGCGGTGCGCGCGGCCTATTCCGATTATCTGCCGCGCGACCGCCATCCGGTGGTGGCGCTGTTCGTGACGCTCGATCCGCAAGGCGTCGATGCCAATGTGCATCCCGCCAAGACCGAAGTGCGGTTCCGCAATGCCGGGCTGGTCCGCGCCCTGATCGTGCACGCGCTGAAAGACGGGCTTGCCCGCGAGGGCAAGCGCACCGCGGCGAACAGCGACGGCGCCGCCATCGCCTCGTTCCGCCCCTCATTCGCGCCGCGCGCCAATTGGGACTGGCGGCGCTCGCCCGCTTATCCGGCCGGCCCGCTGCCGGCCTTCGAGGGCTCGGCGGCGACGGCCTTCGCCGAACCCGGCCAGGCCGCGTTCGACGTCGGCGCGCCGACCGCCGACGCACATTTTCAGGAGACACCACCAGCCGATCTGCTCGACCGCCCGCTGGGAGCGGCGCGGACGCAAATCCACGAGACCTATATTGTGTCGCAGACCCGCGACGGCCTCATTGTCGTGGACCAGCACGCCGCCCATGAGCGCATCGTCTATGAAAAGCTCAAGGCCTCGCTGGCGCGCAATGGCGTGCAGCGGCAGATCCTGCTGATTCCGGAGATCGTCGAACTCGACGAGGCGACCGTGGAGAAACTCGTCGCGCGTACTGAAGAGCTCGCATCATTCGGACTCGCGATCGAATCCTTCGGTCCCGGCGCGGTCGCGGTGCGCGAGACGCCATCGCTGCTCGGCAAGACCAACGCCGCGTCATTGCTGCGCGATCTCGCCGAACACATGGCGGAATGGGACGAGGCGCTGCCTTTGGAGCGGCGCCTGATGCATGTCGCGGCCACCATGGCCTGTCACGGCTCGGTACGCGCCGGCCGCCGCCTCAAGCCGGAAGAGATGAACGCGCTGCTGCGCGAGATGGAAGACACGCCAAATTCCGGCCAGTGCAACCACGGCCGCCCGACCTATGTCGAATTGAAGCTTTCGGATATCGAGAAGCTGTTCGGACGAAGGTAAGGCGAGCCACGACCCAAGCTGTCATCGTCCGCGAAGGCGGACGATCCAGTACGCCGCGCCGTTTGAGATCAATCCACGCCTCTGGAATACTGGATGCCCCGCTTTCGCGGGGCATGACGAGGTAGGGTTCGGCGACCGAAGCCGTCACGCCGATCGCAAAAACACGAACTCCGTATCGTCGTAAACGCGCCGCTCCAGCTCCTCGAAACCTGCCGGCGCCACAAATTCCGCGGCCTTCGCCTCCTCCACCACCAGCAGCGCATTTGGCTTCAGCCAGCCGCCATCGCGCAGCGACGCCAGCGCCTTTTCGGCGAGATTCATGTGATAGGGCGGATCGAGGAACACCAGCGAGAACGGCTCGACCGGGTGCGCTGCGCCGAGATTAGTGGCGTCGCGGCGAAACACTTTTGTCATGCCGCCCAGGCCCAGCGCCTCGACATTGTTGCGCAACAACGCTCTCGCTTCGGTGCCGTTATCGACGAACAGCGCGAACGCCGCTCCTCGCGAGATCGCCTCGATGCCGAGCGCGCCGGTGCCAGCGAACAGGTCGAGCACGCGCGCATCCCTAATTGGATCGTCATAGGCGTGGATCAGAATGTTGAACAGCGACTCGCGCAAGCGGTCTGCGGTCGGACGGATCTCGCGCAACGAGGGCGACGCCAGATTGCGGCCCTTCAATCGCCCGCCGACGACGCGCATTACAAGTTCTCGTCATGCCCGGCCTTGTGCCGGGCATCCACGTCTTTAGCCCACCGGCACAAGGAAGTCGTGGATGGCCGGGCATAGGCGAGCGGAAGCGACGCCGTCCTTTGGACGGCTATGCCCGGCCATGACGACTTCTGGAGATTCGGGGATCTTGCTCCCGTCATCGAGCACTACTCGTCCCGCGGCTTCAGATCGCGCTTGCCGTGATAGCCGCGCTGCGGGCGTCGCGGCGGGCCGTAGCCGCTGGCTTCGGCCTCGTTGCGCGCGCGCGCCTCCTCGCTGCCGCTGCGCTGCACCAGCACGCGGCGGCCCTTGCGGTCGGCGATCAGGCCGCTTTTTCCCGCCGGCTTGAACGGCTTTTTGCCGCGCGGTGCATCGGTTTCTTCGCCTTCGGATCTTGCGCCAGGTTCGCCATGGACCGGCCGGGTGAAATCCGCGCCTGCGAGCGCGGCGATCTTTTCGCCGAGCTGCTCGCGCAGCACCCGGGTCTTGACCTCCTCGACCTCGCCTTCCGCCAGTTCGCCCAATTGAAACGGCCCGTAGGACACCCGGATCAGCCGGTTCACCTCGAGGCCGAGATGCGCCAGCACGTTGCGCACCTCGCGGTTCTTGCCTTCGCGGATCGCGAACACCAGCCAGATATTGGCGCCCTGGTCGCGCTCCAGCGTCGCATCGATCGGGCCGTATTTGACGCCGTCGACTTCGATGCCGTTTTTCAGTTCATCAAGCTGGGCCTGCGTTACCTCGCCATGGGCACGGACGCGATAGCGCCGCAGCCAGCCGGTATCGGGCAATTCGAGCGCGCGCGCCAAGCCGCCATCATTGGTCAGGAGCAGCAGGCCTTCGGTGTTGAAATCGAGCCGACCGATGCTGATCAGCCGCGGCAGTCCCTCCGGCAGATTGTCGAACACCGTCGGCCGCCCTTCGGGGTCGGCGTGGGTGGTCATCAACCCGCGCGGCTTGTGAAACAAGAACAGACGCGTGCGCTCGCGCGGCGGCAATGGCTTGCCGTCGACGGTGATGACGTCGTTGGCGGTGACATCGAGCGCCGGCGAATTGATCACCCGGCCGTTGACGGTGACGCGGCCCTGCACGATCCATGCCTCGGCATCGCGGCGCGAGGCGAGGCCAGCCCGCGACACCACCTTGGCAATGCGTTCGCCGGATTTCTTTTCGCGCGGCGGCCGCGGCGGCCGGCGCTCGTCAGGCGTGCGCTCGCGATAGGCGCCGCGGCCGCCGAACGCCGGGCGTTTTGCAAAGATCTTGCTGTCGTCTTCGTTGTCGCGGCGCGGCCGATCCGCACGAGGACGATCGAACTTCGGCCGCTCGCGAAACGGACGGTCACCTTGGGGACGATCCTCGCGCGGGCGAGAAAACCGCGCACGTTCACCGCTGCGGTCCTCCCGCGGTTTGTCATAACGCGGCTTGTCGAATTTCGGCTTGTCAAAACTTCGCTTTTCGAACTTGCCTGCGCCGTCGCGGGAGGGGCGCGAATTGCGACCGACGTGATCAGGCGAGCCGGCGTCGCGCTTCTGCCACGGTCTTGACTCACCACGATCCGGCCCAAACTCTTTGCGCGGACCACGGTCCGGCGTGTCGCGAGAAAATTTCTTGTCGCGGAATTTCCTGTCCGCAAAGCGAGATGCCGGAGGGGCTTCGCCGCGGTCGCCACGCGGCGGACGATCGGCAAACGGCCGATTCTGTCTGGGACGGTCGTCACGGTTGAAGCGCGAGGTGCGCGGCGCGTCCCCATCATGGCGACGCGGAGCATCCTCATAATCCCGGCGTTTGCCAGCGTATGGTTTGCCCGGGCCCGAATAGGGCTTCTTGCCAAATGATCTGGCGCTATCGGGCTTGCCGGCATAGGCGCGCTTGTCGCCATCGCGCTTACCCGCGAAATCCTTCCCCGCAAAACCGCGCTTGGCGAACTTTTTCTCAGGTCCCCGGGCTGCGCCGGAGCGACCCTTGCCGCCGAAGGGCCGATCACGCCGGCCGCGGGAATCGTTGTTTTTATCGTTATCGCGGGGCATGAATGGTCTCGTTTCGGGTACAGATCAATTGGCAACCAGGTTGATCGCGGACAAGCTGGCATGATGAAATGCGCGCGCTGTTGGCCTCGCAGCGCATTCTCACGCAAAACCGGGTTCCACTTTTGCTGAATGCACTTGTAGTAACAGACTTTTCGCGCAGAGACGAGGCATGACCGCACCTTCTTTCATGGATTTGGCGCTGAAAGCGGCCGAAACGGCAGGAAAATCCGGCGAAGTCCCGATCGGATGCGTGATCGTGCGCGATAACGAGGTCATCGCCGCAGCCGGAAACCGAACCTTGACCGAGCGGGATCCCACCGCGCATGCCGAAATTCTCGCCATCCGGCTCGCCGCCGAAGTTATCGGCAGCGAGCGGCTGGTCGATTGCGACCTCTATGTAACGCTGGAGCCGTGCACGATGTGCACCGCCGCGATCTCGTTTGCGAGAGTAAGGCGGC
>VAZH01000266.1 GCA_005884465.1 Alphaproteobacteria bacterium
AGGGTGCCGACATCTGCGAGCACGATCATCGGCAGCTTCTGGTCGAGAAATTGCGTGATCGCCTGCTGTGGCGCGCCGCGATCGCCAAGCCGTACATCGGCGAACGGCGCCAGTGCGCGGGTGAGATAAAATGTCGATGCCAGTAGCGGCTGCGCGGTCTCGTTGGTCGATCCCGAGACGATGCCGATCGCGCGCCGCCGCCATCTTTTGTCGAGCAGTTGCACCGCGCCGGCAGATCGTTCGCCTGATATCTCAAGCCGCGCGATATCGTTGCGCAGCTCGACCGGAAGATCGAATGCCGCTTCGGTCTCGCGAGCCTGCGGCGCAAACGTGTAGCGGGCTTCGCCGATCGGCGAGCCCCTTGGATCGATCGCGCGGACAATTCCAGCGGCGACGCCGCCATTGGTGCGCAGTACCTTCACGATCATCTTCGCCGCGGCATTTTCGGCTGCAGCCAAGGCGAGCGGCGGTGGGGTGCCGCCGTCAAAAATCGTCAAGCCACGATCCCCAATGGTTTTGCTCAAGCCTTCGAGGAATTCCGGCCCGCGCCCGGTATCGACGCCATCCGAGAGCCAGGCGATCTCGCAGTTGCCGGTCGCCTTGAGGAAACGCTCGATCGAGGGGAGGGTTTCCACCCGCTCGATCGAATAGGGTTTGGGTGCAAGCTGACGCAGCGCGACCCGGGCGGTGCCCGCCGGCATCAATGTGATATCACGCGCAGGCTCGGACAGCGGAACCAGAGCAACGCCGCGCCGGTCGCTGTCGGCATTGGCAATCAATTCGTCCGCGGCCTTGACCCTGGTGTCCCAGCTTGCGGCCGCGCTCCAGCCGTCGTCGAGCAGGATCACAAGCGGCGCGCTGGTGCCGGCGAGACCGGTTTGCGGATTCCAGATCGGCCCGGCGGCCGCCAGAATGACGAGTGCAGCGGCCAACAGGCGCAGGGCCGTCAGCCACCATGGCGTGCGCGACGGGGTTTCTTCCTTGGGCGCGATGTCGAACAACAGCCGCGTCGGCGGGAATTCTATGCGCCGCGGCCGCGGCGGCATCACCCGCAACAGCCACCACAGCGCAGGCAGGCTCAACAGGCCCAGCAGCAAAACCGGTTCGGCGAAACTGAGAGGGAGGGAGGCGATCATGCGCTTCGTCCCACTTTGACGGTCGCGATGCGCGCGCTTCCCTTGTTCACCATCATGCCCGAGTGCAGGAACAACAGCAGCTCGGCGGCCGACCGGCTGGTGGTGTGGGTCGAGAACAGCCAGTCGAGCCTGTTGGTCTCGCTGCGAATCTCGTCGCGGTGGAGCGCCACCCGCGCGACATAGTCGCTCGCCCATCTTTCCGCGCGGCCCGCGGTGATTACGCTACCGATTTCCGGTTCGACGAACTCGATACGGCCGGAATAGGGGAAAGTTTCTTCAGCCGGATCGACGATCTGCACCAGGGTGCCGTGGGCACCCGAGGCCGACAATCCGGCAAGCATGCTTCTGATCTCGCTGATCGGCGACCAGAAATCCGACAACACCACGATTTCAGCCAGCGCGGACGGCACAAACGACGGCGGCAGGCTGAGCCGGTCTGCATCATCGTGCAGCATCGCCTGCGCCATCTTGTCGATGACGCCGCTGCTCGCGGTGGGGTTCATCAGGCCCGGAATGCCGACACGCTCGCCGCCCGCGACCAGCAATTCGGCGAGCGCGAAGGTCACGATCAGGCCGCGTTCCAGCTTGCTGTCGCGCGACTGCCTCGATGCAAACGCCATCGACGGCGAGCGGTCCGGCCACAGCCACACCGTGTGCGCGGCCTCCCATTCTTGCTCGCGGACATAGAGATGATCGTCGCGCGCCGAGCGCCGCCAGTCGACGTTCTGCGACGGCTCGCCGGAAACGAAGCGGCGATATTGCCAAAAGGTTTCTCCCGCGCCGGCCCGCCGCCGTCCATGCAGGCCGTGAATGACGTTGGCCGCGATGCGGCGCGCTTCAAGCACAAGACGCGGCAGCGAAGCGGCGAGCGTTCGGCTTTCGCCATCGGCACGTCGGATTGCTGTGATCTCCCCGCTTAAGTGCCTGGTTTCTGCGGCCATCAACCGATCCGCGTCTTCAATTGCCGGATCACATCAGGAATGGTGCGGCCTTCGGCGCGGGCTGAGAACGTCAGCGCCATGCGGTGCTTGAGCACCGGCTCGGCCAGATCGAGCACGTCATCGATCGACGGCGCCAGACGGCCGTCGAGCAACGCGCGCGCGCGAACAGCCAGCATCAGTGACTGGCTGGCGCGGGGACCGGGTCCCCAGGCGATCAGCTTGCCGGCCTCGCCGCCTTCCTCTCCCGGACGCGCGGAGCGCACCAGCGAAAGGATCGCTTCGACCACGGAATCGCCGACCGGCAGGCGCCGCACCAACCGTTGCGCGGTGATGAGGGTCTCCGCGTTCATGGCTGCCTTGGCCAATGTCTCATCCGCGCCGGTGGTCTCGAACAGGATGCGCCGCTCGGCGTCGCGATCCGGATAATCGACGTCGATCTCCATCAGGAAGCGATCGAGCTGGGCTTCCGGCAGGGGGTAGGTGCCTTCCTGCTCCAGCGGATTTTGCGTCGCCAGCACGTGAAACGGTTTCGGCAAATCGTGGCGCGCACCCGCAACCGTGATGTGTTGCTCCTGCATCGCCTGCAACAATGCGGACTGGGTGCGCGGGCTGGCGCGATTGATTTCGTCGGCCATCAGGAGCTGGGCGAATATCGGTCCGGAGATGAAACGGAACGACCGCTTCCCGGAACTGCTCTCGTCCAGCACCTCGGCGCCGAGAATATCCGATGGCATCAGGTCAGGCGTGAACTGGATGCGCTTGGCGTCCAGCCCCAGCGTAATGCCCAGCGTTTCGACCAGCTTGGTCTTGGCGAGGCCGGGCACGCCGATCAGAAGCGCATGACCGCCTGACAGGATCGTCACCAGAGTGTTGTCAATCACCCGCTCCTGGCCGAAAATGACGGTGGAGATCGCATCCTTTGCCGCGCGGATTTGACCGGCGACCTGTTCGGCTGAACGGACGATCACGTCATCGAGTTTTTCGACACTGTCTGCGCCAGCCATGTCTTCTCCTTAAGTCTCAATCCTTGCCAGAAACGACGATTGCGTCGTCATGCCATGAACCCCATGCTAAACTTATGCGAAGGCCATGTATTCGTTGAGTTAAACTATCCCCACATTAACGGCATTTCAGGGTATGAACTCCATCACGATGTGGCGAGTTGAGCCCGGGGATCTCCCCCGAGGAACCAGTCCGGTACGGATCGGAAGACCTGCACCAATCGTGCCAAATCGAGGCGGTCAGACTCAGGGCAAACCATGGCGAAGCAAGGGCAGACCAATCAGGGGCTTGAAGGACTGACGGCTGCCGCCAAGGACGCCGCAAACACCAAGGCCGCCGCAAAGGGGCTGCCCCCGGTGCATTTGTGGAATCCGCCGTTCTGCGGCGATCTCGACATGCGAATCGCCAGCGATGGCACCTGGTTCTACATGGGGACTCCAATCGGGCGGCCGGCGCTGGTCCGCCTGTTTTCGACTATCCTGAAGCGCGAAAATGGCAAGCACTTTCTCGTGACACCGGTCGAGAAGGTCGGCATCCGCGTCGACGACGCGCCGTTTCTTGCGGTCGAGATGGTTAAGGATAGCGATGGCCGGGGCCGGCTCTTGCGCTTCCGCACCAATGTAGACGACTGGGTGATCTGCGATTCCTCGCACCGCTTGCGATTCGAAGCGGCCGCCGATGGCGGCCTCACGCCCTACCTTCACGTCCGCGCCGAGCTGTGGGCCAAGGTCACGCGCGCGCTCTATTACGATCTGGTTGACATGGGCGAGGAGCGAGTGGTCGATGGTCGCCCGATGTTCGGAATCGCGTCGTCCGGCGAATTTTTTGCGATGGCTGATGCGGAGCAGGTGAGGGGAGCGTTTTGAACGAGGCGATGCTGAAGACCGACCCTGCCAAGATCAGTTCAGCGGAGTTCTTCGAGCGGAGCCGCGCCCGGCTGCGCTTCGAGGTTCCGCCGGGCCTGATCGACCCCGATATCATTCCGCGCAGTGGCGATCAGGGCACCGATCGCATGCTGGAGATCATCGCCCGCGAACAGCCGGTGCGGCCCGCGGCGGTATTGATCCCGGTGGTGGACCATCCACAACCGACCGTGCTGTTGACGCAGCGCTCAGCCCATCTCAACGACCACGCCGGCCAGATTTCCTTTCCCGGCGGCAAGATCGACGCAATCGACGCTTCCCCGCTCGATGCCGCGCTGCGCGAAGCCGAGGAAGAGATCGGCCTTTCGCGCGAATTCATCGATCCGATCGGCTACCTCGATCTGTACGCGACCGGTTTCGGATTTCGCATCCTGCCGACGGTGGCGCGGGTAAAGCCCGGCTTCAAACTGCGCATCAACCACGCCGAAGTAGACGATGCGTTCGAGGTGCCCTTGGCGTTCCTGATGGACCCCGCGAATCACCAGGTGCACAGCAAGGAATTCCGCGGCATGGAGCGCTCGTATTACGCCATGCCGTTCGCTGAGCGCTATATCTGGGGCGCGACCGCGGGAATTTTGCGTGTGCTGTACGAGCGGATCTGCCTGCCATGATCCGTCCGGTTCTCACGGAGATCGGAATTTTCCTGATCCCGTTTGCGATCTATGCGCTGTTTTTGATCGCGACACGCTCCGGACTGCTGGTGCAGTCGTCATGGCCGGTGCAGATCGTCGCCAAACTGGTGCTGGGTTCGCTGCTGATGGTGGTGGTGAGTTTTATCTTGCTGGCGCATTTTTCCGGCGCGCCGCCGAATTCGACTTACATTCCCGCGCATATCGAGAACGGCAAGTTGGTTCGCGGAGTTGAAAAATGAGCAATACGCGCGTGCTTGACGACGCGCCCTGGCTCAGATCCGGTCCGACCGCCCGCGTGCTCGAATTGCTGAGCGGCAACGGCGAGGAAGC
>VAZH01000267.1 GCA_005884465.1 Alphaproteobacteria bacterium
CGACCATATCATTCTCAAATTTCGGCTTGGCGTTTTCCGTGATGACCTCCCAATCCAGCGCGACGGTGCCGCTGTCGATGCGGCGAAAATTCCCGAAGTCGCCCTCCCGCAACGCGGTCGTGAGCGCGAGTACCTCGAGCCCGCCTGTCATGCGCTGTATCTCGGCGTCGAGCACAAGGCGAACACTGCGGACGGTTTGGAGAACCCGCTGCGAAGCATCCTGCCGGTCCTGCTCGTAGTTATGGAAGACGATGCCGGCTGCAAAATAATCAGTGGCAGCGACCAGCAGGGCAAGACGCACTGGCAGTGAAGGTTTCGGCACGCGGGTTCCGGCATCGATGGATTTGGCGCGGGTCGCGCCAAATCGTCATGAACACAGGAGAAGCGCCCAAACTTCGCCAAGCATTTCGCGCCGCAAGCCGGTTCCAACTGATGTCTGCGAGCGCGCCGCGAGGCCTCGCCGTCCCCTAAAGATTGCTGTCAGTAATCGCAGCGTAAACCATGGTGCGCAGTTCGCGCCGTATCGGATAGGCGCTCGACGGTATCACCTGGGTCATGAAAACGGCGATCAGTTCTTCCGCAGGATCGATCCAGAATGATGTGGTGGCCAACCCACCCCAGGCGTATTCCCCGACGCTGCCGGGTATCAACGTCTCCGTGGGATTCATCGTGACCTGAAAGCCGAGGCCGAAGCCAATGCCGTTGTAGGTCGCCTCGCTAAATAGCGACCGCGACATTGCCGGCAGGTCGCGTCCGCCGGGCAGATGATTAGATGTCATCAGCGCCAGCGTCTTCGGACCGATCAGCCGGACGCCGCCGAGCTCGCCGCCGTTGATCAGCGTGCGGCAGAAGGTGAGATAGTCGGCTGCAGTCGAGCACAACCCACCGCCTCCGGAGATGAAAGATGGCGGCGAGAGGAAAGAGCTCTTGGTCGGATCATCCTGCAGCGTGAGGCTGCCCTTGCGGTCGGTCGCGTGCAAAGTCACGCCGCCTTGCGGGTCGGCCGAGTAGCACGCCGCGAAACGATGGACCTTGCCGGCCGGCACAAAAAAGCCGGTGTCGTTCATATCAAGCGGATCGAAGATGCGCTGTTTCAGAAATTGTTCGAACGGCATGCCGCTGATCTTACCGATGAGATAGCCGATGACGTCGGTGGAAACGGAATAATTCCAGGCCTCGCCGGGCGAAAACTCCAGCGGAAGTTTCGCAAGGTCGTCGATCATCGATTGCAACGTTGCTGCTTTCCCGATTTCGTCGATTTTCATTTCGCGGTAGGCGGCATCCACGTTGGACCGTTGCTGGAAGCCGTAGGTGAGACCGGAGGTGTGCCGCAGAAGGTCGACGATCAGCATCGGCCGCGACGGCGGCCTGGTCAGAAATGCCGGAGCGGTGCCGGCCTGGAACACGCCAAGGTTTTTCCATTCCGGAATGTACTTGTGGACGGGCTCGTCGAGCGCGACGCGGCCTTCCTCGAACAGCATCATGAAGGCCACGCTCGTGATCGGCTTGGTCATCGAATAGATGCGAAAAATGGTGTCGTCCTTGATCGGCGCCTTGCGCTCGACGTCGGCAAAGCCCTGCATCGCGTTGTGGACGACCTTGCCGCGGCGGTACACCAGCAGCTGCGTTCCCGGAAAGCGGCCGGCATCGATGTAGCGGTGCTTCAGATGCGCTTCGATACGGTCGAAGGCGGTCTTGGACATACCCGCGGATTCGGGTGAGGCGGGGGTCGGGGCTAACATCGGGATCGTCTCCAGAGCTGTCGGGGTATGTCTAAATAGCGAAAAGTGTATTGCGTTCCAATCGCCGCATGTTTAACCCGGTCATATTGCTGGTGTAGGGTTCCGCCGGCAACCGCGTAACCAGCAGGACAGTAACAATGCCCCAATTCAACGACACCGAACTGACCGCTGCCGTCATCCGCAGCTTTGAGAAGACGCCGGACCCGCGCGTTAAATTCCTGATGGAAGAATTGGTTAAGTCGCTGCACGATTTCGTCCGCAAGACCGATCTCACCTTCGACGAGTGGGGTTACGCGATCGAGTTTCTGACCCGCACCGGGCAGAAATGCACCTCGAGCCGGCAGGAATTCATCCTGCTGTCGGATGTGCTCGGGGTTTCCATGCTGGTCGATGCGGTGAACCATCGCGAGCGCGATGGCGCCACCGAGACCACCGTGCTTGGCCCGTTCTATGTCGGTGAGCATAAGCCGATGCCGCACGGCGCGGACATTTCCGCCGATCTGCCGGGCGAGCGGATGTTCGTGAAGAGCCGCGTCACTGATCTAAATGGCAAGCCGCTTGCGAACGTTCCGGTCGACGTCTGGCACGCCGATGATGACGGCTTTTACGATTCGCAAAAGCCATCCTATGAGACGCAGGGACCGTCATCCCGGGCGCGGTTTGTGACCGATGCCGACGGCCAGTTTTTCTTTCGCACCATCCTGCCCTGCAGCTATCCAATCCCGACCGATGGTCCGGTCGGGGAAATGATCCTGCAGACGCGGCGCCATCCGATGCGGCCGGCGCATGTGCACTTTCTCGTCAATGCGCCGGGCTACGAGCCGCTGATCACCCACGTCTTTATCGAAGGCGACAAGTATCTGGATTCCGACGTGGTGTTCGGGGTGAAGAACGACCTGATTTGCAAAATCGAGAAACGCAACGACCCGCTGATGCCTGACGGTAAGCCCGCAACCGGGCCCTGGCATTTGATGACCTACGATTTCCGACTGAAGCCGGGCGTCGGGACCGCGCCGAAGCCGATGATGGCTGAGATCGAGGCCGCCTGAAAAACGCGGGTTCAAGTTGCCTGCTCATTTCTTGTGCGGCGCACAAGAAATGAGCGAATCGCAAATTTTGGGTGCGGATTGCAGTTGGGTCGCTACGCGACCAAATGCCCAACCTTCTATAACTTATAGCCTTTTTGCGTCACGGTAGCTTGGCACGAAGCTTGAATAGTTTGTGCCGACGCCATTGTAGCCGTCCATCGAAACCAATCATCCGAATTGTGACACCGCCAGACTGGGGCCTCTCCAGAGCGCGCCTCCATGCCTTTCGAGCGCGATGTCAGTGGCACCGGACGGACGGCGATCTAGACGCAAAGGACGACAGCACCCATGACGAAGCCCACCGATCCGACCTCACGCCGTGGCCTTAGCCGCCGTCAGATCCTGAAGGCGAGTGCAGGAACGGCCGCGCTGCTTGCCGCGGCAAAGCTGAATTTTCCCGCCGGCGCTTTCGCGCAAGGCGCAGGTCCCGAGGTGACGAGCGCGAAACTCGGCTTCATCGCGCTGACGGATGCATCCCCGCTGTTCGTTGCAAAAGAGAAAGGCATCTTCGCCAAATACGGCATGCCCGACGTCGAGGTGCAGAAGCAGGCCTCATGGGGCACCACGCGCGACAACCTCGTGCTGGGCTCCGAAGGCAACGGTATCGATGGCGCGCATATCCTGACGCCGATGCCTTATCTGATCTCGTCCGGCAAGGTGACGCAGAACAATCAGCCGACGCCGATGTACGTCCTGGCGCGGCTCAATCTGAACGGTCAGTGCATTTCGGTCGCCAAGGAATACAGCGACCTCAAGATCGGCCTCGACACCGCGTCGTTCAAACCGGCACTGGAGAAGAAAAAGGCCTCCGGCAAATCAATCAAGGCCGCCATGACATTCCCGGGCGGCACCCACGATCTTTGGATTCGTTACTGGCTCGCCGCCGGCGGCATCGATCCGGACAAGGACATCGAAACCATCGTAGTGCCGCCGCCGCAGATGGTCGCGAACATGAAAGTCGGCACCATGGATTGCTTCTGCGTATGCGAGCCGTGGAACCTGCAGTTGATCCATCAGGAGATCGGCTATACCGCGATCACGACGGGCGAACTCTGGAACAGGCATCCGGAAAAATCCTTCGGCATGCGCGCCGCCTATGTCGACAAGTATCCGAAGGCGGCGAAGGCGCTGCTGATGGCTGTGATGGAGGCGCAGCAGTGGTGCGAGAAGCCCGATAACCGCGAGGAAGTCGCGGCGATCTGCGCCAAGCGCCAATGGATCAATTGCCCCGTCGATGATGTCACCGATCGCGTCAAGGGCAAGTTCGACTACGGCAACGGCAAGGTGGTCGAGAACAGCCCGCACATCATGCGTTTCTGGGCCGACAACGCATCCTACCCCTATCAGAGCCACGATCTGTGGTTCCTCACTGAGGATATCCGCTGGGGCAAATACGAAGCGGGCTACGACACCAAGGCGCTGATCGCCAAGGTCAACCGCGAGGACCTCTGGAAGGACGCCGCAAAGGATCTCGGCGTCGCCGCCTCCGATATTCCGGCCTCCAAGTCGCGCGGCAAGGAGACCTTCTTCGATGGCAAGGTATTCGATCCGGAAAATCCGGCGGCGTATCTGAAGTCCCTGACCATCAAGCGTGTTGAGGTCTGATCGAAGCGGGCGCGTTCGCGTGCGGTCCAGTCCATTGTACACGGAGATACACTTTCGATGAATATGCCTGCCATGAAGACCGAACCCGTCACGATGCGCCCGGCCACAGTGGCGCCGGTTGTCGCGATGACGCCGAAGCGACCGCCGCGCGCCGAAAAATATATCAAGATGGCGCGCGAGACCGCGGTGCGGGTTGTGCCGCCCTTGATCGTACTGGCGCTGCTGATGCTGTTCTGGGAATTGGCCTGCCGCCGCGCCGGTTCGACGCTGCCGCCGCCGTCGCGGGTCTACAAGGACACCAAGGAGCTGATCTTCGATCCGTTCTTCGATCGTGGCGGCATCGACAAGGGACTGTTCTGGCATCTGTCCGCCAGCCTTCAGCGCGTCGCGTTAGGCTATTCGCTGGCGGCGGTCGCGGGTGTCGCGCTCGGCACGCTGGTCGGGCAATCGGTCTGGGCGATGCGCGGGCTCGATCCGCTGTTTCAGGTGCTTCGCACCATTCCACCGCTGGCATGGCTGCCGCTGTCGCTGGCGGCATTTCGTGACGGCCACCCCTCGGCGATCTTCGTGATTTTCATCACCTCGATCTGGCCGATCATCATCAACACCGCGGTCGGCATCCGCAACATCCCGCAGGACTACCGCAATGTCGCAGCGGTGGTTCAGCTCAATCCGCTGGAATTCTTTGCCAAGATCATGATCCCGGCGGCAGCGCCCTACATCTTCACCGGCTTGCGCATCGGCATTGGCCTGTCCTGGCTCGCGATCGTGGCGGCGGAGATGCTGATCGGCGGGGTCGGCATCGGCTTCT
>VAZH01000268.1 GCA_005884465.1 Alphaproteobacteria bacterium
CTCGCGATGTTCGGCGCGGCGCATCTCGGCGCCGTGACGGTCATACTCAGCACCCGGCAGCAAAAGCCTGAAATAGCCTATGTGCTGGCCGATTGCGGCGCCAAGCTCTTGATCCACGAGGCCATGCTGGCTGATCGGCTGCCCGACGGCCGGGATATTCCCGATCTGAAATACCGGGTTTCCGTCGATGACGACAAAAGCGCGTCGCAATTTTCGGACCTGACCGAAAACGCCCCCGTGCCTGCACCCGCAGCCGTCGGCGAAGAAGACACCGCCATGATCTTGTACACGTCGGGCACCACCGGCCATCCCAAGGGCGCGATGCTCGCGCATTGCAACGTCATCCATTCGGCGATGATCTATGAGGCCTGCATGGAGCTGACGTCGGCGGATCGTTCGATCGCGGCGGTGCCGCTCGCGCATGTGACGGGCGTGGTCGCCAATATCATGAGCATGGTGCGTTGTGCGGGAACATTGATCATCGTCGCCGAATTCAAGGCCGCGGATTACCTGAAGATCGCCTCGCGGGAACGCGTCACGCAGACCGTGATGGTGCCGGCAATGTATAATCTTTGCCTGCTGCAGGCGGACTTTGATTCCTACGATCTCTCGGCCTGGCGCATCGGAGGATACGGCGGCGCGCCGATGCCGATCGCGACCATTGAAAAACTGGCTGCCAAGATTCCCGGCTTGAGACTGATCAACGCCTACGGTTCGACCGAGACCACGTCGCCTTCAACCATCATGCCGCCGGAATTGACAGCGGCATATCTCGACAGCGTCGGCTTGCCCTGTCCGGGCGCGCATATCGTTGTGATGGATGCCGAGGGCCGCGAGCTGCCGCGCGGTGAGATTGGTGAAATCTGGATTCACAGTGGTTCGGTCATCAGGGGTTACTGGAACAATCCAAACGCGACGGCCGAAAGTTTCACCGGCGGGTTCTGGCACTCCGGCGATCTCGGTTCGATCGATGCGGAGAATTTCGTGCGGGTATTCGATCGCAAGAAAGACATGATCAACCGCGGCGGGCTGAAGATTTATTCCGCCGAGGTCGAATCCGTGCTTGCCGGTCATCCCGGCGTCGTCGAGAGCGCCATCATCGCAAAGCCCTGCCCGGTGCTGGGCGAGCGCGTGCACGCGGTGATCGTGACCCGAGATGGCAGCGTCAGTGCCGAAGCGCTGCGCTCCTGGTGTGCCGAGCGGCTCTCGGACTACAAGGTGCCGGAAACAATCGATCTGAGGGCGGAGCCGCTGCCGCGCAACGCCAATGGCAAGGTGATGAAGCGGCAGTTGCGTGAGGCATGGGCGGCGGCGCAATTGTAGCCCTGCCGAGCGTGTCCGGGTATTGGATTGGCGCCAGATCAGGCCTAGTTATCTGCCTGTCAGCGTTAACGCCTTGATCCCGCCGGTTTTGCCTTGCCGTCGCCATATCGCTAGGGTATCGCCGCCGCCACGCCCGGGGCCAGGCGTGTGGCGGGCTTTTGATTGGGCCCGGTCCACCGGGGATGGGATAACCTTAAGTGTCTGAATTATTTGATGAAGTAGACGAAGAGGTACGTCGGGAGCGGCTCAAAAAGCTGTGGGACGAGTATTCGATCTACATCATTGCCGGCGCGCTGTTGATTATCGCCGCGGTGGGCGGCTGGCGTGGTTATCAGTACCTGGAGGCGAAGAAGGCGGCGGAAGCGGGGGCTGCGTTCGACAAGGCCGTCGAGCTCTCCGAGCAGAACAAGCACGCTGAGGCCGAAGCGGCCTTTACCGACCTGGCTGCGAAGGCGCCGTCGGGGT
Source organism: Alphaproteobacteria bacterium (assembly GCA_005884465.1). Taxonomy (GTDB): domain Bacteria; phylum Pseudomonadota; class Alphaproteobacteria; order Rhizobiales; family Xanthobacteraceae; genus Bradyrhizobium. The sequence continues at coordinate 1,789 of VAZH01000268.1, forward strand.
ATCGCATGCTGGCGCGGCTGCGCGCCGCGGCGGAAGTCGCCAACCGCGATCCGCAAGGAGCGGCGAAATTGTACGACGACATCGCTGCCGACCGCAGCGTCGGTGTGACGGAGCGGGATCTTGCCAGGGTCCGCGCGGCCGGATTGTTGCTGGAAACCACGAGCTATCCCAGTATGCTGCAGCGCCTTGAGCCCGCTACCGCGCCGGGAGCGACCTTTCGTCATACCGCGCGCGAACTGCTGGCGCTGTCGGCCTGGCGCGCCAACGATACGGCGGCGGCGCGGCAGTGGCTGGATCTGATTGCCAACGACGGCGAGACGCCGCCAAGCCTGCGCTCGCGTGCTGAGGCGCTGCAGGGGTTGCTTCCGCCGGTCGCGAAAAGCTGACGGCAGGAAACAGAGTTGAGTGAGAAATCTACCATGCGCCGCTCGCAACGTCTGATCGCCGCTGCTGTCGTCATCACCCTGTCGGGCGCGCTGGCCGGCTGCGCCGGCGGCATGAGCAGCTTCGATCCATCCGATCTGCTCGATTTCCTCGACACCAAGAAAAAGCTGCCGGGCGAGCGCAAGCCGGTGTTCCCCGAAGGCGTGCCCGGCCTCGAGCAGGGCGTGCCGAAGGGTTTGTACAAGGGCTCCGCGCAAGAGCAGATCGATCAGCAGAACGCCCAGGCTGCCGCGGCGGCCGCCGCTGCTGCGCCTCCCGAAGAGCCGAAATCGAAGCAGCTCGCAAAATCCAAGGGCAAGAGCAAGCAAGCAGCTACCGCCACCACGGCTCCTGCGGAGGAACCTGCAGCCGAGCCGGACCCGAACGCCGCAGCGGAGGAAGAGGGCAGCACCGCCGCAGCGCCGCCGGCTCCCAAGCCAAAGAAGATCGTCCGCCGCCGCACTACCGCGCCGCCGCCTGATCAACCGGCGCCATCGGCGCCTTCAGCGCAATCGCCGCAACAGTCTGCTGCGCCATTCCCGGCGCCACTGCCGAGCGGCACATTCACGCGCTAATTTTCAATCCTCATTCATTGACAGGCGCCAGAGAGCATTTTCCGGCAAAGTGGTATCCGGTTTGCCGCAAGAAGATGCTCTAATCCAGATCTCGGCGCTGGGATCGCTTATGCCCTTCACGATTGCCATCATCGGCCGGCCCAACGTCGGAAAATCGACGCTGTTCAATCGGCTGGTCGGGCAGAAGCTCGCGCTGGTGGATGACGAACCCGGCGTCACGCGCGACCGCCGCGAAGGCGAGGGACGTCTCGGCGATCTCGAATTCACCGTCATCGACACCGCAGGCCTCGACGAGGGCGTCAAGGGCTCGCTTACGGCGCGGATGCAGGAGCAGACGGAGGCTGCGATCGGCCTCGCCGACGCCCTGATGTTCGTGATCGACGCGCGTGCCGGCCTTACACCGAACGATCGCGCCTTTGCCGATTTCGCGCGCCGCGCCAACAAGCCGGTGATCCTGATTGCCAACAAGAGCGAGGGCAAACAGGGCGATGCCGGCGCCATGGAAGCTTACGCGCTGGGCCTGGGCGAACCGATCCAGATTTCGGCCGAGCATGGCGAGGGGCTGAGCGATCTCTACGACGCGCTGCGCGCATTGATGCCGGAACCCACCGACGAAGGGCAAGAGTTCGACGACGACGACGTCATCGCGCAGGATGAGGACATTGCAAAACGGCCGATCCGGGTGGCCATTGTCGGCCGCCCCAATGCCGGCAAGTCCACGCTGATCAATCATGTGCTCGGCGAGGAGCGTCTGTTGACCAGCGCCGAGGCCGGCACCACCCGCGACTCGATTTCCGTCGAGATTAACTGGCAGGGCCGGGATTTTCGCGTGTTCGACACCGCCGGGCTTCGGCGGCGCTCGCGGATCGAGCAAAAGCTGGAAAAGCTCTCGGTGGCGGATGCGCTGCGCGCGGTGCGCTTCGCCGAAGTCGTGGTGCTGGTGATGGACGCGCAGAACAAGTTCGAGGAGCAGGACCTGCGCATTGCCGACCTGATCGAGCGCGAGGGCCGCGCGCTCGTGATTGCGGTCAACAAATGGGATCTGATGGGGCGGCGGCCGGACCTGATATCGGCGTTGCGTACTGAAGCCGATCATCTGCTGCCGCAGGTCAAGGGCATGCCCATCGTCGCGGTGTCCGGCCTGATGGGCGAGGGCGTCGACCGCTTGATGAGTGCGATCGAACAGGCTTACGCGGTATGGAACAGGCGGGTGCCGACCGCTTCTCTCAATCGCTGGTTCGAACAGGCCGTCGATGCCAACCCGCCGCCGGCGGTATCGGGCCGGCGACTGAAATTGAACTACATTACGCAAGCCAAGGCGCGGCCGCCGAGTTTCGTGTTGTTCTGCTCGCGCGCGGATGCCGTGCCGCAGTCCTACCTGCGCTATCTCATCAACTCCTTGCGCGAGTATTTCGAGTTGCCGGGCACGCCGGTGCGGATCGCGCTCCGCGAAAAGGCCAATCCGTTCGCGCACAAGCGCAAGCGGCCCTCGTGAGCGAAGGCACCCGCGAGGGCGTCGTTGAAGCGTCTCCGGCGCGCAGTGCGGCGGTGGCCTTCATCTTCATAACCATCCTGCTCGACACGCTGGCGCTGGGTTTAGTCATTCCGGTCCTGCCCAAGCTGGTGGAGAGCTTTGTCGATAACGATACCGCAACGGCCGCGCGGATCTTCGGCCTGTTCGGCACGGCATGGGCGGCGATGCAGTTTTTCTTCTCGCCGGTTCTCGGCGGCCTGTCGGACCGGTTCGGCCGCCGTCCGGTGGTGCTGCTCTCGAACTTTGGCCTCGCGCTGGACTATGTGCTGATGGCGTTGGCGCCGTCCTTGTCCTGGCTTTTCGTCGGCAGGGTGATCTCCGGCATCACCTCGGCGAGCATCTCGACGTCGTTTGCCTACATCGCCGACATCACGCCTCCGGAACGGCGCGCCGCGGTGTTCGGCAAGGTCGGCGCGGCGTTCGGGGCCGGATTTATCCTTGGGCCCGCGCTCGGCGGATTGTTGGGCGGCATGGATCCGCGGCTGCCGTTCTGGGTCGCGGCGGGCCTGAGTTTTGCCAACGCGCTTTACGGCCTGCTGATCCTGCCCGAATCGCTGCCGCGGGATCGGCGCGCGC
>VAZH01000261.1 GCA_005884465.1 Alphaproteobacteria bacterium
GTTCTTCGAAATCTTTTCCCTGATAATTCGCTTAGGGAATTGCGCGAGAAATCGCTGCAGCACAGCCGTATCTTGCATCAAACTTGGCTCGGAGGGCGCCAGAATCGCAAAATTCCCTGTAAAATTCCCTGTTAGCTGGGAATCTGGCTGGAGACGGGTGCGATCAGCACTGCGCCGCCAGCCAGGCAGTCGCTCAACCGAAGATTGTTGGACGACAAATTCGAGAAATGCCCGCTAATTGCGGCCTTTTGTAGATTTGCTGTCTGTCTCTACACTCCCAATTTGCACAATCTTAGAGCGAAATCGCCGATAGTCTCCGGCCCACGTTGGAAATATTCCCGTTTTTGGGAGATGCGAGCCAGAGACCGGGCGCGATCAGCACTGCGTGGTGTGCGACGCAATTAGCTCACTCCTTTCTCGGGAAGCGGAAGCCGGTACCTGATCGGTAGCGCCCGGCGAATGTCTGCTTTCGGCAGCAAAGCAGAAATGTCGCGAACGGACCTCCACGCCGGCGAATGAACCCGATCCGGACATCCGCGCAACGATGTATGATTGCGTTCACCCCTCCGGTTCAATGCGTTAGCGTGAACGGCCGCCAGCCGCTATGCAACCGTTGGGAGGAGGCGCTCCACTTCTTCCCGCAGATCCGCGATCGCCTTGCGATCGCCCGAGAGATGGCGCAGCAGGCATCGCTGGAAGAGTCCATCAAACAGCGCATAGAGGGCGCCCCGGGAGACGACAGGCTGTCGGCCACCAAGTGAAGCAAAGCGGGACGCGACGCGCCACACCATATCTTCCAGGCTCTTGTCGATTTCGGCTACGTCGTCGCGAAAGGCCTCTTCAAACAGAGACTGCGAGCGAAGGTCGTACCAGAGGCGATGCATCCGAGCCTCATCGCGAACCGTCTCGCTGAGCTTTTCCAGAAAGCCCTTCATCAGTTCGTCGCGGCTTTGCGCCGCCGACGTGATCTGGTCGTACCGCGTGACGCACTTCGCCTTGTAGTGACGAACACAACAGCAGATCAGGTCGACCTTGTCGCTGAAGTAATAGTGCAGCACACCGTGCGTAAACTCGGATTTCTGCGCGATCTCGCGCAGGCTGGTCCTCGCATAGCCGAGCTCAGCCAAGGTTTCCAACGCAGCCTCGGCAAGTTCGATTCGTCGTGCACTGAATTTGTCGACACGCGCGCGCTCGATTCGATCCGAGGGCCGACTTGGCCGTCTCGTCGTTTCAATCTTCCGCTGCGTCACTCCGGCTTCTTTGCGCACGCCTAAACTCCGAATCACCGCGTCACTCGGCAGCAATAATGCCCTGAGCCGCCCTGCGAAATCACTCTCCGCCCTTGCGGTCAAGGATTACTTGACAAGTGTATAGATTTTGGACAATCGTCAAGATATTATTTGGCAAGTGTCAAGTTTCCAGGCATCGCAGCCCGGAGAAGCTGCGCACGGGGAGGAAGAGCAGGCAGCACACCAGCCCCATCCAACCGCTTATTCCGGTCGAAGTTTTTTCTCAGCGGACGAGGAGCAACTGGCTCGCCCCCGGGCGACAGCCTCCCCGCTCGGCAGGCGGCGGCGCGTCACAACAATGAAATCACAAAGGGAGGAGTATACGATGAGTGAAAAAAGTCTGGCAGGCCGCAAGGCTCTGGTCACTGGCGGCGCGCGAGGCATCGGCGCTGCGATCGCAGAGGCGCTTACGAATGCCGGCGCTTCCGTGATGATCGGCGACATTCTCGCCGATCTCGGCAAGGAAACCGCCGGCCGTCTTGCAAAAACAGGCGCCAAGACCGGCTTTGTGGCGCTGAACGTCACTGACGACGCGCAATGGGAAAAGGCTGTCGCAGCCACCATCGCCACGCTCGGTGGCTACGACATCTTGATCAATAATGCAGGCATCGAGATTACCTCGCTCGTCGTCGATCTGAAGGCTGAGGATCTGCGCCGGATGTGCGACGTCAACATCGTCGGCACCGGTCTCGGCATGAAACATGCGTTTCGCGCGATGCGACCAGGCGGAGGCGCCGGTGCCGGCGGCGCCATCGTCAATATCGCCTCGGTCGCGGCCACGATCGCATTCCCGGCTATTGCTGGATACTCCGGCACCAAATCGGCTGTTGACCGCATGACGCGGATCGCCGCGATGGAAGCGGGCAAGCTTGGTTACGGCGTGCGGGTCAACTGTCTCTATCCCGGGCTTGTCCCCACCGATATGGGCATGCAGCTGGCCAACGACATAGTCGCCGCAGGACTCGCGCCTGACGCCGGCGCGGCCGTCGCCTCGGTCGTCGAGCAGACGCCGCTTGGGCGGTTGGGCGAGGTCGGCGACATGGCCGACGCCGCTGTTTTCCTTTGCTCCAACCAGGCGCGCTTCATCACTGGTGCCGGCCTGCCGGTCGACGGCGGCATGGGCATGTAAATCGCCAAACGCAAAGAACAGAAATTCGGGAGGATATCAACATGAGCGAGAAAAAACCTGTCGTCGTCTATGGCGTCTCTGGCTACACGGGGCGTCTGGTTTGTGAATATCTGCGGGAATACAACATTCCCTTTATTGCCGCCGGCCGCGACGCGGCCAAAGTGAAGGCCGTTGTCGAAAAAATTCCCGGCATCGAAACCGCGGACTACGAAGTTGCCGGGGTTGACCACACGGTCGAAGCGCTGACTAAGCTTTTCAAGGGCGCGCAGGCCGTTAGCAACATGGTCGGCCCATTTATCAAGTATGGCCCGGAAGTTGTCGAAGCCTGTCTTGCGGCCGGCTGTCATTATAGTGATACGACCGGCGAACAGGACTGGGTGCTGCTGGCGCAGGAGCGCTGGGGGACAAAATTCGCGGCCAAAGGATTGCTGCTCGCGCCGAACGTCGCGCAGATGTACACGACGGGAGAAATCGCGGCAAACATATGCCTCGAAACGCCCGGCCTCGATACGCTCGACATCCTGGTGCTGTGGAAGGGGTTCCCGACCTATGCCTCGACGCAGACGATTTTCACCATCCTCAAGGCGAACTGGTACTATCTCGTGCAGAACAAATTTGTTGAATGGGATGTGACTGCCAATTTCGAGGTCAACGTTCCCGGTCAGCATGAGGGCGCCATCGCCGTGCCGTGGGGCGGCACTGCGCATCCGGTCTGGTTCAAGAACGATCCGCGCGTGTCCAACTGCAGGGTGCTCGGCGGCGTCATGCAGCGCGACGTTATGTTGGGCGTGGTTCAAACCCAGGAGATGGTGAAAGAGAAAATCAAGCCGCTTCCGCCCGACCAGCAGGAGAAGGCGCTGGCCGACATCGCGGCAACGCTGCAAGCAACCATGCCGCCCCGCGAGAATCCGCGCATAAATACCTCGATCGACTCCGTCTATGCATCGGGACCGCTCGGTCGCGCCCATTGCGTGATCCACGGGAATTGCAATTACAAGCAGACCGGAATGCTGCAGGCCTACGCCGCATTCTCGCTGCTGCAGACTGCTCCCAAGAAGGTTGGCTTTGCCTCCGCCTGTCAGGCGTTCGGGCATCGGGAACTGCTAGGCCAGTTGCGAAGCTTCGGACTGGTGATGAACCCAATTCTGACGGTTCACAATTGATGCAACCGGGTGGCGCGTACGACCGCGCCATCCACTTTCTTTCCGGGAGGTAGTCCGTGCGGCTTGTCGACTATCTGGATAAGGGGGCGTCGCTTGGTGCTGATGCTCCATGTCTGACCATGGACCGAAAGGACCTGAGCTATGGTGACGTGCAGCGCCTTAGCTATCGGATCGCACGCGGACTCGCCAATTCCGGCATTACCCCCGGGGAGAAAGTCGCGATCCTGTCCGGCAACGATCCGATCGCCTTTGCCTGCGTATTCGGCATTTCGCGCGCCGGAGCCGTCTGGTGTCCGATCAATCCACGCAACGAGGCGGCAGAAAACCAGTTCATCCTCGATGCGTTCGATTGTAGCCTGTTGCTGTTTCACAGCGGCTTCGCGCCGATGGTCGACAAATTAAGGCCTGATCTGCCGAAGCTGCGCAAGCTCGTATGTCTCGATACCGATATGTCTTTCGCGCCGTCGTTCGAGCGTTGGCTTGCCGATGTCGACGGCCAGCCCTTTCAGCGCGATCCCGTTGATGATCTTGCGCTCATACCCGGCACAGGCGGAACGACCGGCAAACCCAAAGGCGTGATGCTCTCGGGACGCAACATCGAAACGATGACTGCGTTGACCCTGATGGGCTATCCGTTCAAGGGGCGCCCGGCCTATCTTGCGCTCGCGCCGCTGACGCACGCCGCCGGTGTGCTGTGTTTTCCGATCATGACGCTCGGAGGCAGGGTGGTGATCATGCATCATCCAGACACCGGCGAATTCCTCGATCTGATCGCACGCTACCGGGTCACGCACACATTCCTTCCGCCAACCGTCATCTACATGCTGCTGGATCATCCGAAGCTCGAAAGCGCTGATCTCAGCTCGCTGCAATGCTTCTGGTACGGCGCGGCCCCGATTTCGGTGGCGCGCCTGACCGAGGCGCTGGAAAAGATCGGCCCGATGGCCCAGCTCTTTGGGCAGACCGAAGCACCGATGATGATCTCGATGATGCCGCCTGAGGACCATTACAATCCC
>VAZH01000262.1 GCA_005884465.1 Alphaproteobacteria bacterium
AGGCAAGCGGATTGCCGCTGGTGGCGATCGCGCCGATGGCTTCTTCGGTATCGGAAAACTCGTCATTTGCGAATTTACCGACCGCATCTTCGAACGGCCCCGCCATGACCGGCAGTGCGGTTGCAAAAATCAGCAATATTGCGAATGGCAGCGCACGAAAGTTTCTAAAAACATTGGTAAGCACTGGACGACCCCGGCAGAGGCGAAAGGAAGGCGGCGGATGTCGCCGCCTTCCCTGGTTTGTTGCGAGTCATGAAGTACTCAGGAACCCTGACCGCCGCACTTGTTGGTCTTGGTGTTGTAGTTGCCGCACTTCTTGCCGACCCAGTCGCCGATCAGGTCCTTGGAGCCTTCAAGCTCCTTCGACCATGCATCGCCGGCAACCAGCCCCGGGGTCTTCCACACCACGTCGAACTGACCATTGCCCTTGATTTCGCCGATGAAGACCGGCTTGGTAATGTGATGGTTCGGAAGCATCTTCGAGGTGCCGCCGGTCAGGTTCTTGGCTTCGATGCCGGGCAGGGCGTCGATCACCTTGTCGGCGTCGACCGACTTCGCCTTCTCGACCGCCTTGACCCACATGTCGAAGCCGATGACGTGCGCTTCCATCGGATCGTTGGTCACGCGCTTCGGGTTCTTGGTGTAGGCCTGCCACGCCTTGATGAACTTCTCGTTCTCGGGCGTCTTGATCGACTGGAAGTAGTTCCAGGCCGCGAGGTGGCCGAGCAGCGGTTTTGTGTCAATGCCGGCGAGTTCTTCTTCGCCGACCGAGAACGCGACAACCGGAATGTCGGTCGCCTTGATGCCCTGGTTGCCGAGCTCCTTGTAGAACGGAACGTTGGCATCGCCGTTGATGGTGGAGACCACCGCGGTCTTCTTGCCGGTCGAGCCGAACTTCTTGATGTCAGCCACGATCGTCTGCCAGTCGCTGTGACCAAACGGCGTGTAATTGATCATGATGTCTTCCGGCTTGACGCCTTTCGACTTCAAGTAGGCTTCGAGGATCTTGTTGGTGGTGCGCGGATAAACGTAGTCGGTGCCGGCCAGCACCCAGCGCTTCACCTTTTCGTCCTTCATCAGGTAGTCGACGGCAGGTATCGCCTGCTGGTTCGGCGCCGCTCCGGTGTAGAATACGTTGCGCTCGCTCTCCTCGCCCTCGTACTGCACGGGATAGAACAGGATCGAATTCAGCTCCTTGAACACCGGCAGCACGGATTTGCGCGACACCGAGGTCCAGCAGCCAAACACCACGGCGACCTTGTCCTTGGTGATCAACTCACGGGCTTTTTCCGCGAACAGCGGCCAGTTCGATGCGGGGTCGACAACCACGGCCTCGAGCTTCTTGCCGAGAACACCGCCCTTCTTGTTCTGCTCATCGATCAGGAACAGGACGGTGTCCTTCAGCGTGGTCTCGCTGATCGCCATGGTGCCGGAGAGCGAGTGAAGAACGCCAACCTTGATGGTGTCGTCCGCCGCCTTTGCGGTCGTAAATGCGGCCAAGCCTAAAACCAGCCCGGCGGTCGCCGCCAGCCAGCGACGGCGGCTGAGAGGCGTCGCTATATTGTGAGTCAATTGAGTAAGCATGAGGTGTTATCTCCCTGACGCAGACGTGAAAACGCTGCGAACGGCCCCACGGCCGCCTGCGTTAACGGAATCGCAAGAACCATGCCATGGCATTCAAGTGAGATATCTCATTGATTTTGTTTAGGAATTCGTTACCGCGCGCGGGAACTTCGAGGCTATTGCCTAACTTTTAGACGAGAAAAATGTATGCTTAATGGGCAAATTACTTATTTTATAAGCAAATATGGCAGGCTGACTAAATTTACGGCAGCAGAGTTTTTTGCATTGCAGCACGGAGAAAGGCCCGATTGGGCCGCAGGCCGCGCATTTCGACGCCATTCGCGACCGCGCCAAGGCCTCATTTCACGATTCACCTTGAAAGCGCCGTGTTCATGTTCCATATGACCGGCACGACCCAGGGAATCACCGGGTCACTGCGAGCCGCGTGTTCGGAGCCCGTCCAACGGTTTCTGGCTTGCCCCTTCAGCTAACCAAAACCGACGCCCCAAACACGCGGGTGTCTCTGGCACCCCTCGCGCGCTCCTGGCTGACATCGCCGGGCGCCTGCCTTTTGTAATGGAAAGAACCCATCTTTTGACCTCCTTTCAGGATTTCGGCCTCGCCGATTCCATTTCGCGTGCGCTCAAAGAAGAGAATTATCTCACGCCCACGCCCATCCAGGCTCAAACCATTCCTCTTGCACTTGCCGGCCGTGACGTCGTCGGCATCGCCCAGACCGGCACCGGCAAGACCGCAGCCTTTGCGCTTCCTATCCTGCATCGCATTCTGGAGCATCGCCTCAGGCCGCAGCCCAAATCCTGCCGCGTGCTGGTGCTCAGCCCTACGCGTGAATTGTCGGGACAGATTCTCGAGAGTTTCAACGCCTATGGCCGTCACATGCGCATCACTTCAGCGCTGGTAATCGGCGGCGTCCCGATGGGACGTCAGGTCCGCTCGATCATGCAAGGGGTCGAAGTCATGGTAGCCACGCCCGGCCGCCTGCTCGATCTCGTGCAAAGCAACGGCTTGAGGCTCGGACAGGTCGAGTTTCTCGTGCTCGACGAGGCCGACCGCATGCTCGACATGGGCTTCATCAACGACATCCGGAAAATCGTCGCCAAATTGCCGATCAAGCGGCAGACGCTGTTCTTTTCGGCGACGATGCCGAAGGATATCGCCGAACTCGCCGAACAGATGCTGCGCGATCCGGCGCGCGTGGCGGTGGCGCCGGCCGCCTCGACCGTCGAGCGCGTCACCCAGCGCATCATCCAGGTCGATCACTCGGCCAAGCCCACCTTGCTGGCGCAGCTTTTGAAGCAGGAGCCGGTCGACCGCGCGCTGATCTTTACCCGGACCAAGCATGGCGCGGACAAGGTGGTGAAGGGCCTCGCAAGGGCCGGCATCACCGCGAATGCCATTCACGGCAACAAGTCGCAGAACCACCGCGAGCGGGTGCTGGCGGCATTCCGCTCCGGCGAGATCCGCACCTTGGTCGCCACTGACATTGCCGCCCGCGGCATTGACGTCGATGGCATCAGCCACGTGGTGAATTTCGATCTTCCCAACGTGCCGGAGACCTATGTCCATCGCATCGGCCGCACCGCCCGCGCCGGCGCCGACGGCATTGCCATCTCGCTGATCGCGGGCGGTGAGGAAATGGCTTATCTGCGCGACATCGAAAAACTGATCCGCATTGCGTTGCCGCGGGAAGACCGCCGCACGCCAGGCCATCGCGACCCCGCGCCTGCGCATTCGCAGCATCGAGGCGGACGCTCGGCACCGCGCCTGCACGCGGCCAATGAAGCCGCGCCTGCGGCGAAAGGGCCTCGCCGCCGTCGCCGTGGCGGTGGTAATAATGGCGTTGCGCAAGCCAACCGGCATGAGACCCACCGGCAGGAGCCGTTACGTCCGTCGCCGCAAGGCGGCGGCAAGGCTGACGGGATGCAGGGCGTTGCCTTTTTGCATCGCGAAAGCCGTCCCAATACCCGACCCAACCGCACCCAACGACCGCGCTAGCCGTCGATCGATCTGGAGAAAACCATGGCTAAAGAAGAGCTGATCCAGTTCGAAGGACTGGTCACCGAAATCCTCCCCGATGCACGTTACCGCGTGCAGCTCGATGCCGGACACGAGATCGTTGCCTACACCGCCGGCAAGATGAAAAAGAACCGCATCAAGACGCTGGCGGGAGATCGGGTGACGATCGAGATGTCTCCCTATGATCTTGAAAAAGGCCGGCTCATCTTCCGTCACAAGGACGAGCGTCCCGGCGGTGGCGGTGGAGCCCCGCGTGGCGCGCCGCCGCGCGGCCAGTTCCGCCGCAGGTAAGCGTGGTTTGCGACATTGCCGCGAAATGCGCATCACGCGACGACGTTGGTGAGCAGCGGAGCCTGCACAACCGGACCGATCAAAAAATCGCGCACCTCAGGATTGTTTTGGGGGCTGGCTTCGCATAATATGGATTAATCGATTTTCGGCCGGACGACATTAGCTATCCACCGGTACAGCCGGTTTAGACGCTGACGACCCTTCCAAAAATTCGATCTCACCAGCCCACCGAAAGTGGGCTTCGACTATATCTATCTTGAGAAGGGACTACCCCGTGAGCATGGGAACCGTGAAGTGGTTTAACGCGACCAAGGGCTTCGGCTTTATTCAACCGGATGACGGTGGCAACGACGTGTTCGTGCACATCAGCGCCGTAGAGCGCGCCGGCCTTGGAACGCTGCGTGAAGGCCAGAAGATCAGCTACGAGATCGTAGCGGATCGCCGTTCTGGCAAGTCTTCAGCCGACAATCTGCGCGCCGCCGGCTAAAGGATTTGCCTCGGTTGCGCCGAGAAATCCGGCCTGAAATAAGCTAAAGGCCGCGCCGCGGCGCGGCCTTTTTATTTTGTCGAACGGCGCCGCCCGATCGTCTCGCAATTCGATGGCTTTTTTGAATTTGAACAAGCTGGCGTCCGTCACGCTATCGATTGAGACGTCAACTCGAAGCGCAATGGCTCGGGTCCGTTAACCCTATCTTAACCAATTAGCGATGCGGCGTGCCGGATCGGTTTGCGCCGGCGCTGACAGAAAGCGTGGGCGGGCTCGACGCCGCCGACGAGTTCCCGCCTGCCGCAGGGCTAGTTCGGTTTGGCTGCCGCGCCGCCGGCCTGGCCGCTGAGAGAACCGGCCTGATCCATCGTCGATTTGAAATAGTGCTCGCCGTCGCCAAGAGTAATCCGCCGCTGGCACATCGGCAGGCAGCTGTACGACTCGCGTTCGACGCCGCGATACACCGTGACAAGCTGGTCGGTCGGCCCTTCGACCTGAATGACGCGGTCCAGCAGGATCTCCCCACTGCGGTCCATCGCAATGAAATTGGTCGCACCGTAACCCTTGCCGGTCACGACGATCACCCCACCGGTCTGCAGCGCGACGTCTGCAATCAACGGGTTTCCGACAACGATGGTCGCAACGCGGGTGGGCAGTCTGAGGAGCTTTGCCTGATCGACATTGACGGTGACGATGTCACCTGATGGCTCGGCAAAAGCAGCCACCGGCCACAATAGAATTCCAATCACCAATGAGCGGAATCCGAAACAGGCGCGCACACGAATACGCAGGGAACTGAACGACATACTATACCCCGGGGCGTTGACAAGCCGGCTAAAGCGATACGCAGCGGAACCGGCGCCCGACGGGGGCAAATCTGACGTCAATTAATGAACGAACTGCAAACGGAAGCGAGAAAGCCGGCCGTCAGCTGCTGTGCCAAGCCCGAAAGTTCGCACCACCTCGTGGCATTCGTTCAGGCGCAATTTGGATTAGAGGATTGCCAGCGCATGGCTCTGGCAAAGCAGGCGTTTCAGGCTTGACCCCCGAGGTAAGCCGTCGGCGAAGGATCATCTTGTCTTTCAGTCGTTTGCATAATTTGGTCAGGAATTTCTCTTCAAGGACTTGCCGCGCCGTGGTGGTCGAGCCGGCCGCATTTAGTCGCTCAAAGGGGATCGCTTCGGCGTCAATGGGCGGTGCGAATATGCAGCACGGCGGTCTCGTCTGAGTAGACCCGCTGCCAACCGTCGAGATGATCAAGCAGACCTGCGGCCGGCGTCGAGGGTGTCAACAGCACGGCATCGATCTCGTAGGTTTTGAGGATATCGAGGAACAGATTGACGTCCTGGAGCTGGAGTGCGCGGTAATACGCCATTTCGAAGCTTTCGCCGTACAACTCAGCCCGCCCGTCGATGAACACAGGCAGCTCTCGTGAGATCAGATACCCCGCGAATGGAAGATCATTGAGGACACGCCTGGCGTTTCGGTCTTTCAGCACGTCCACCGCGGCTGCCGGCGACTGGATTGTCGTGGGCGAAAACTTGTGACTAGCCGCGAAGACCCATGTTGAGAGCCCAAGAATTGCGACCAGCGTCGCGGCTGAAGCGAACGGGAAGGTCATCTTGACAAACCGAGCTCCGTGCAGCCCGAATTGCGACGACAGGGGCGAGAGCACCACAAGCGGCATCAGCAAAGCGAAGATCTCGATATTTCGAACATGTGAAAGGGCCATGTGAAACAAGATCAGCACCAAAACAATTCGCGGCGGCGAGAGCTTTACGCCGCAGTAAAGCGCGCCGGCTATCAACGCGAATACACACGCTTCGAACAGGCCGAAGCGGCTGAAGTCCGCCGGCATCCATTCATAAATAAGATGCAGCAACTCTCCCAGTTCGAGAATCTTGCGCGACGCAAGGATTGATTCCCATCCGTAAGGGGTTACACAAGATGCGGCTAATGCGCAGACGCCAAAAGCGATCCAACGTAGCGCCAACGACGTTCGTCGCGAGACCTCCTGATTCCACAAAGCGTCAAATGCGAATGGCGCAAGCAGCACGAGCCCGAATACGAACCCTCCATGAAGGTTTGCCCAAAGAGCCATTAGCGGCAACAACCGGAAAGATGGCGCTTCGCGGCTCTCGCTCGCCGATACAAGCCCGTTCACCCAAGCAACCATCACGGGCAGCGCAAGCACATGTGGACGCGCAAACAGATGATGCGTCGACAGCGTCAGGGCCGCCAGCGCAACGACAACCGCGTACGTCCAGGGGATGCGACGGCTGAGGATGAAGGTGAGGAGTGCGATCGTTGCCGCGATGCATGTGGCAGCGAGCACTATCGGCCCGGCCCAGCCCGCTAGCTCGAAAGCTTCGCCATACAGGACTTGCGCGAGCCACGACGTTGAAATCCACGGCTCCCCTGCTTTCGTAAAGGAATAGATATCGACCCTCGGAAAGGCGTAATGAGCGATAATCCATTTACCCGCGGCGATATGCCAATACGTGTCGGAATCCCTGAGAAGGTTGCTGCCGTTGACCAACTGCAACAGATACACTCCGGCGCCCATCCAGAACCAGGCCGGAATGCGGCCAAGACCGAGCGCCTTCTCCTGATTGATGGTTTCGACGGTTACGCTCATGAAGAGAGGTTCTGAACCATCACCCTACTGCCGAAACGGATACGCCAATTGTCCGCCAATCTCGGAGGGGATCGTCTGATCGGTCACGCCGTAATCGCCGGGCAGCCTATTTTCCGGCATCTGGAAGGTTCCAAACAGGACATCCCAGATCGGAAATGTTCCCGCGAAGTTGGTATTGCCGCCCTCTTCGAGCGAGGTGTGATGCCAGCGGTGGAAGACCGGCGTAGCCAATGCGTATTTGAATGGGCCCAGCGCCCAGTTCAGATTGGCGTGAACGAACGCCGAATGGAAGGTGGTGAAGGGTCCCACCCAGAGCATGATGTTGGGCGAGATACCCGCGACCAACAAGATGACATCGACCATTATAGTCCCGAGGAGAAGGTTCACCGGGTGGAAGCGCGCCGCCGAAATCCACTCCAGATCCTGCGAGGAATGATGGATGGCGTGATATTTCCAGAATCCGCCCCCGTGAAACATGCGGTGCAGCCAATACAGCATGAAATCCGATGCGACCAGGAACAGCACCGCTTGCATCCAAAGCGGAAGCTCTGACAACGGACCATGTCCATTCTCATAAAAGGCGATCAGCTCGTCGGCGTCGCGAACGTTGAAAATGACGCTGGCGCCGATCACCATCAACCCGATGCGGAATACGCGGGCAAATACCGGCACGAAAAACCAGTAGCAGATGTCGGTGACAAGCTCGCGCTTGCGCCACCAGGGCTTGCCCGGATTGCACGCCCAGAAATGGGTGAGCACGGAGAACAGCAGAGCCAGCACGATCGTGACCGGCAGCAATTTCGCCATCGTGTGGCCGACCAGTTCTATGACTTCCAGGGGCAGAGTGGACATGCGGCCTCATCTGATCAGGAGACCTCATGGGTAGCCGCTCGCGCTTAAGGAGCTGTGAATCCAAAAGTGGCTCGCGCGGCGCCAGAATGGTACTCCGCCGCAATCCGCAGTTTAGCCAATGCCTTAATTCGACATTTACTGTGCACAAGAATAACCGGTTCCATCCCTATTTGCGCAATCGAATTAACTGCGCCGCAATCGTCGGACTCTAGGGTCGCGTCGACGGTACGTGTGCATGGAGTGTGACCTGATGAAGAACCTTGTTGCGCGTTTCGTGAAGGATGAATCCGGCGCGACCGCCATCGAATACGGCCTGATCGCCGCCGGTATTTCGGTTGTGATCATCGTCGCCGTCAATGGCATCGGCACCACCCTCAATACCAAGTTCCAGTTCATCTCCACCAATCTGAAATAAGCGGTATCGCGAAAGCACAGTAGAGGCCTCGGTGACCCGGGGCCTTTCGCGTCTAAGGAGCTGTGAATCCAAAAGTGGCTCGCGCGGCGCCAGAATGGTACTCCGCCGCAATCCGCAGTTTAGCCAATGCCTTAATTCGACATTTACTGTGCGCAAGAACAGTCGGTTCCATCCGTATTTGTGCAATCGAATTAACTGCGCCGCAATAGTCGGACCCTAGGCTGGTGCCACGGTCACGGTGCTGAGAACGCCGGCAGGACCTAACTTTAGTTCGACCAGCCACGTGTACATGGAGTTTAACCCGATGCAGAACCTTATTGCGCGTTTCGTGAAGGATGAATCCGGCGCGACCGCCATCGAATACGGCTTGATCGCCGCCGGTA
>VAZH01000263.1 GCA_005884465.1 Alphaproteobacteria bacterium
GGCGCCGGTATCGCGGCCGTGATACATCAGCGCGATGAATGGCGGCTTGCTGGCGGCCTTCTCGTCCGGCAGCGAGAAATAATCGCGAAAGGCGCGATTGATGAACTCGGCGCGGGTGTCGGCGTCGAGCAGCACGATGCCGATGTCGACCTGATCGAGCGCCGCCGACAGACGCTCCGCGGTGGCGTGATGCCTGCGTTCCCACGCGAAGGCATCCATCCATCTTTTCCGCAACAGCCCGGTGATGGCGGCGGTGCCGGCAGCAGTCAACGCCAGCATCAACAGGCGCACCAGATCCGCGGTGTCGTAGCCGGGCGTGATGCGGTGATTGAAGAAGAACAGCGCGGAGCCAGCAACCGCGATGGCGGCGGTGCTCATGCCCGAGGCCAGCCCGCTGAGCGAGGCTGCAAAAGCCACGATGCAAACGAACAGCGGCGCGGGATTGGGAACGGCAATAAAATGACGATCGACAAGAATGGCGATCAGAGCCGTCGCTGCCGTCAGGGCCGGACCGTAGAGTGCGCGCCAGTCGAGCTGCATGGCTGTTCTCGCTCGCCCACGAGAGTAAGGCTTGCAGCTTGACCAATGGTTGCCATCACGGCGGGCTTTCGTGTCGCATCGTTAAAAAATTATTTATTGAACCGGCGCGGCTTTCCGATTTGTTGGATCAAATGCTATCTGCAGGAGAGCCGGATTACGCGCTTAGCGCTGAGATCGAAAGGATATCCATGCGAGTCATTCCGCCGTCGCTGTTGCCGGTCCTGATGCTAAGTGCCTCCAATGTCTTCATGACGTTCGCATGGTATGGCCATTTGAAATTCAAGGGGAGGTGGCTGCCGCTCGTCATCATGGCGAGCTGGGGTATTGCGTTCTTCGAATATTGGCTGGCGGTGCCGGCCAATCGCTGGGGCAGCGCGGTGTATACGCCGGCGCAGCTCAAGACCATGCAGGAAGTGATCACGCTGGTGGTGTTCGCCGGCTTCTCCGTCTTGTATCTCAAGGAGCCGCTCGGATGGAATCACGGGCTGGGATTCTTGTTGATCGCTATCGGTGCGTTTTTGATCTTTCACAGATGGTCGTAGGGGCCGTAAGTGCGCAGCGTAATGAAGTGACGCGCTGCGGCGTGCCACGCGCGGTCGTCATACCCGCGAAAGCGGGTATCCAGTATGCCGCGGCTGCTCGATTGACCGTGGGCACTGTGGAATACTAGATCCCCGCCTTCGAGGCTGTGGAATAAATCTCCGACCTCATCCTGAGGAGCGCGCCCTTGCGCGCGTCTCGAAGGATCGCCGCGAGTCAATGCGTGGTCCATCCTTCGAGACGCTTGCTTCGCAAGCTCCTCAGGATGAGGTCAGTAATTTCTTCACAAGTTCCTCGCGGGACCGAGAGTGCCTGCCTTCATTTCACCGCCGGCGACACCCGCAAAATCCGCCCTGCCGAATTATCGGTGAGCAGCCACAAGGCTCCGTCGGGCCCCTGGCGCACATCGCGAATTCGTTCGTTCAAATTCCGCAGCAGGTGTTCTTCGCCGGTCACGGTATTGCCGTTGAGCGACAGCCGCACCAGCATCTTGCCCGCGAGCGCACCGGTGAACAGGCTGCCGGTCCATTTCGGAAACAGCTTTGCGGTATAGAACGCCATGCCCGAGGGGGCGATCGACGGCACCCAGTATTTGATCGGCTGCTCCATGCCGGCCCTGGCAGTGCTCTCGTGAATTTTTGCGCCGCTATAATCGATGCCGTAGCCGATCACCGGCCAGCCGTAATTCTTGCCCTTGCCGATGATGTTGACCTCGTCGCCGCCGCGCGGGCCGTGTTCGATCTCCCAGAGATCGCCGGAAGCCGGGTTGATCGCGAGACCCTGCGCATTGCGGTGGCCGTAGCTCCAGATTTCCGGCTTCGCGTCGGCGCGGCCGACAAATGGATTGTCTGCCGGCGCCGAGCCGTCGGGCGCGATCCGGATCAGCTTGCCGAGATGATCGGCAAGGTTTTGCGCCTCGTCGCGATGGCTGAAATGTTCGCCCAGCGTGACAAACAGATTGCCGTCACCTGCCTGCACGATGCGGCAGCCATAGTGATTGCCCGACGACAGCGGTCCTTCCTGGCGGAAGATGATTTTGACATCGTCAAGCCGGCCATCGGCGTCGTTCAGTTTTGCCCGCGCTACCGCGGTACGGCCGCCGCCACCGGTTCGCTCGGCAAAGCAGAAATAAATGGTGTTGTTTTGCCCATAGGATTTGTCGAGCACGACGTCGAGCAATCCGCCCTGGCCTGATGCCCATACCTCGGGCACGCCTTTCAACGGCGGAGAAAGCTGCCCCTCCCTCGTGACGATGCGCATGCGGCCGGGGCGCTCGGTCACCAGCATCCGGCCATCGGGCAGGAATGCCAGCGCCCAAGGATGGACCAGTCCGCTGGCCGCGGTCTGCACCTCGAGCTGACCGGCCGACGACGCGAACGAGGTGTCTTCGCCACGCGTTCCCGTGGCGATCAGGAATGACGCCGCCAATAGGGTCGCCACCGTCAGCGCTGCGGTGACAATTACGACAGGTGTTCTCATCGTTGTCCAACCGCCATGCCGATCATCGCGCGCTGTCGCGCAAAAATTGCCAATGGCGTGGAAAAAAGTAATTCGAGTTAAGCCGGTAACGGCATCGCCATGGTGACCTTGATTGAAAGCACCGTAAGCGTGACGATCAGGCACAGCGACAGCGCACCGATCGCGAGCGAAGCCGCGACGGTGTCGGTCAGTCGGGACGAGGCCACAGGCGCGGAGCGGCCATCAAAGCCTGCTCCGCCGGGCGACCGTATCATGGGCCGAAATCCTTCATTGCGCGGGCGAATCACCTGCGACATCTGGTGATTGCAACAGGCAGCACCGGCAATATTGCGGCGGCACTCCGTCCAAAAGTGGCGAAATGACGGCAGGGGGAACGGTTATGCCCGCTGTTCCCGTTGTTCAAGCCTGTTTCGGGTCAGGCCTCGGCGGCGATACCGGCCCGGTCGTCGATCTCGGCGCCGGGCCGCCAGTCCATGGCGACAAATCCAGGCGTCTGCTCGACCCGCCGCAACCACGTCCGGATCGCCGGGAATGTCGCGAGATCATAATCGCAGCGGTCGGCGACATGGGTGTAGCCATAGAGCGCGATATCGGCGACCGTGAGCTGGCAGGCGGCAAAGTATTCATGGGTCTTGAGGTGATTTTCCATCACCTGCAAGGCGGCATAGCCGCGCTCCATCCAGTCTTCCAGCGCGTGGGTCTGCAGGTCGCGGCCGCCCTTGACCAGCGCCAGCCAGAAATAGGCCGCGCCGATGTTCGGCTCCAGCGCGTGCTGTTCGAAGAACATCCACTGCAACGCTTCGGCGCGTTCGATCCGCGATTCCGGCGCAAGCGATGTGCCGCCCGCGACGTACCAGAGGATGGCGTTGGATTCGGCGAGATAGCGTCCTTCCGCGACTTCCAGCAGCGGCACCTGTCCGCTGGGATTCTTCGCGAGAAAATCCGGCGTCCGGCTTTCGCCGCGCAGGATGTCGACCTCGATCGCGCGATAGGGCGCGTTGAGCAGCGCGAGCGCAAGGCGGACCTTGTAGCTGTTGCCGGAGCGCTGCATCGAATAGAGCTTGTACATCTAAAATTTCGTTCAATCGGTGGATCTGGCCGGCGCGGCTTGCGAGTGTGATCGTCTTGTCGCCCCGCAACGCGGCTAAACAATGATGCCGATGCAAACCTGTCGCAAGGGCTGCAGATAGAAAAGGTCGAAAACCTACCGCACTGCAACCGCGCGGAAGAACCTGCCAAAAAACGCGATAACAAATCGGATCACGCTTGCGCGACTTTCGCCGCGGCAGCCACGGCGGAGCCTGCACGAATGTTTTGCCGCACGCCGCAACGTGAAAGCGTAAATTGCCGGCAAGGCAAACAGACCAAGGGGCATGCTGGTGATACCGGCCACGCCTACTGCGCCTGCGCGGCGGTCAGCCACTGGCCGGCTTGCACCCCTTGCCAGATATGAGTCATTTCGCCGCGGAATTTTATGAATGTTGCGCGGATCTGCCGGCGCGCTTTTAACGTTCGCTAAAGTTGGGCCGCATTGAGCCAAGCTTCTTGCGATGCAGCGTGGCGCCCTTTAGGGTGCGTCGATCCCAACAAAAGAGTCGTGGATCACGGTGAACGCTTGGTGTGTTCACGACGTTTGCAAGGAGATGACGATGCCGTTTCTGTCCGCCGCGCTCGACCGTGTGAAGCCGTCCGCGACCATCGCGGTTACGGATAAAGCACGCGCGCTGAAAGCGGCCGGCCGCAACGTCATCGGCCTTGGCGCTGGTGAGCCCGATTTCGACACCCCCGCCAACATCAAGCTGGCGGCGATTCGTGCCATCGAAGCCGGCAAGACCAAATATACCGATGTGGGCGGCATTCCCGAGCTGAAAGAGGCGGTCATCGCCAAGTTTCAGCGCGAGAACGGTCTCGGCTACAAGCCGAACCAGGTCATCATCGGGACCGGCGGCAAGCAGGTGCTCTACAACGCGCTGATGGCCACCATCAATCCGGGCGACGAGGTCATCATTCCCGCGCCCTATTGGGTGAGCTATCCGGAAATGGTGGCGCTCGCCGGCGGCGAATCGGTACCGGTGGTTTGCACCGCCGAGCATGGCTTCAAGCTGCAGCCCGCCGCGCTGGAGAAGGCGATCACGCCGAAGACCAAGTGGATCATCCTGAACTCGCCGTCGAACCCGACCGGCGCCGCCTATACGCGCAGCGAGCTGAAGGCGATCACCGACGTGCTGGTGAAGCATCCCCAGGTCTGGGTGATGACCGACGACATGTACGAGCACCTGGTCTATGACGACTTCGTGTTCGCCACGCCCGCGCAGGTCGAACCGAAACTTTACGGCCGCACGCTGACGGTGAACGGCGTGTCGAAAGCCTATTGCATGACGGGCTGGCGCATCGGTTACGCGGGCGGTCCCGCCGAGCTGATCAAGGCGATGGCGACGATCCAGTCGCAATCGACCTCGAACCCGTCGTCGATCTCGCAATGGGCGTCGGTCGAAGCCCTCAACGGTCCGCAGGACTTCATCCCGGTGAACAACAAGATGTTCAAGGAGCGCCGCGATCTCGTGGTGTCGATGCTCAATCAGGCCAAGGGCATCGATTGTCCGCGGCCGCAGGGTGCGTTCTACGTCTATCCGTCCTGCGCCGGCACCATCGGCAAGGCTTCGCCGTCGGGCAAGGTGATCGCCAACGACGATGATTTCGTCACCGAGCTTCTGGAGAACGAGGGCGTTGCCGTGGTGCAGGGCTCGGCGTTCGGGCTCGGCCCGGCGTTCCGCATTTCCTACGCGACCAAGACTTCCGATCTCGAGGACGCCTGCAAACGCATCCAGCGCTTTTGCGGCAATTTGCGATAGCCGGGTTTTGCGATAGCCGGGTCTGGCACAGCAATGAACGAGCCCCGCGAAAGCGGGCTTCGTTTTTGTTTGCGCGCGAACGTCATTCCGGGGCGCGAAGCGAACCCGGAATCTCGAGATGATATGGGCGCAGAGCCCGGGCAAAGAGATTCCGGGTTCGCGCTTTCGCGCGCCCCGGAATGACGATCGTATCGGATATTGCCGGCGCCGGCGCACGGCAAATCTGGCACGGCCGCCGATGTTGTGGCATAAAAAAGCAAGCGCCGGGATTGCGGCGCGCTCCTGATTCCCTGCTCGCACCACACTCATCAGCCGGAGGTTTCTTCATGCGCCGCTTATTCATCCTTGCCGGGGTTGCCGCTACCATGCTGGTCGCGTCCTTCGCCGGCGCCCATGCGCAGCAGCCGATGCCGCGCGTACAGGTCGGCATTCTCGAATGCCGCGGCGGCGCGAGCATCGGCTTCGTCGTCGGCTCAGTGACCCACCTCGGCTGCGTGCTGCGCGCCGACGGCATGCCGGAGGACCGCTACGTCGCGACCATTCGCAAGGTCGGGCTCGATCTCGGCATCACCCAGGAAACTGCATTGGCCTGGGGCGTGTACGCGCCGGTGGCGCGGCTCGGGCCGGGCGATCTCTCGGGCGACTACGTCGGCGCGCAAGGCAGCGCGTCGGTTGGCGTTGGACTCGGCGGCAACGTGCTGGTCGGCGGCTCAGCGAATTCGATTGCGCTGCAGCCGCTCAGCGTGCAGGGCCAGGTCGGCCTCAATGTCGCGGCCGGGCTGGAAAGCCTGGAACTCCGGCCGGGACGGTAAAGTTACGTTCCCCGGATGCTGCGCAGCGCCTTCAGCGCGTTTACGCGCGTCTTCGACGCGCTATGGCGGTGCGCTGCTGATCCGGGGTCCATGCCAAGCAATAGATGCGATGGGTCCCGGCTCTGCGGTGCATCGTACCGGACGATGCTTCGCATCGCCGGGAGAACGCTGCACCGCGTCCGGGACACGATGCAAATATCTGCAGCGACGTTTTTCCGGCTTGCCAAATCCCTGATGCCGGGAGAGCATCCAACCCGCCGACCCAATCAAGGGCCGAGCTCCAGATGAAGGAGGCGGCGATGGGACAAGACGTCAGAAGTCCCCGCGGTCCCCGGTGCATCGCGCTGGTGGGCCCATTCCAAAGCGGTAAAACCACACTTCTTGAAGCGATTTTGGCGCGGACGGGCGCAATTCCCCGCGCCGGCAGCGTCGATGCCGGAACCTCCGTCGGCGACGCCAGCCCCGAGGCCCGCCACCACAAGATGGGCGTCGGCCTCACCGCCGCCACGACCAATTTCATGGGCGACAGCTACACCTTCATCGATTGCCCTGGTTCGGTCGAATTCACCCATGACATGCGCGCGGCAATCCCGGCGGTCGATGCCGCCGTGGTGGTCTGCGAAGCCGACGAGAAAAAGCTGCCGCAGCTTCAGATCATCCTGCGCGAACTGGAAGATCTCGGCATCCCGCGCTTTCTGTTTCTCAACAAGATCGACCGGGCCAGCAAGCGCATCCGCGAGACGCTCGCGACCTTGCAGCCGGCGTCGCGGATCCCGCTGGTGCTGCGGCAGATTCCGATCTGGAACGGCGAGTTGATCGCGGGCTTCGTCGATCTGGCGCTGGAACGCGCCTTCGTCTATCGCGAACACAAGGCTTCCGAAGTCGTAGCCCTCGAAGGCGGCGATCTCGACCGTGAGAAGGAAGCCCGCTTCTCGATGCTGGAAAAGCTCGCCGACCACGACGACGCGCTGATGGAGCAATTGCTCGAGGATATATCGCCGCCGCGGGATGCGGTGTTCGACGATCTGGCCCGCGAATTGCGCGAAGGGCTGATCTGCCCGGTGCTGCTCGGCTCGGCCGCGCGCGAGAACGGCGTGCTGCGCCTGATGAAGGCGCTGCGCCATGAATCGCCTGGCGTGGCTGAGACCGCAAAGCGTCTGGGCGCCGCTTCGGGCAAGGATGCGCTGGCCTATGTGTTCAAGACCGTGCATTTGCAGCACGGCGGCAAGCTGTCGCTGGCCCGCCTGCTAGCCGGGCATCTCGATGACGGCGCGACGCTGCAGTCCTCATCGGGCGAGACCGCCCGGTTGTCCGGAATATCAGCCGTGACCTGCGCCCACGACACCAAGCGCCCCTCCGCCGAGGCCGGCGATGCGGTTGCGCTCGGCAAGCTCGACGCCATCAAGACCGGCGATACGCTGTCGAGCGGCAAGACCGCGCCGCCGGCGCTGGTGCATGTCGCGCCGCTGCCGCCGGTGCTGGCGATCGCGATCGCGGCAACGGACCGCAAGGACGACGTCAAGCTCGGCCAGGCCTTGCTGCGGCTGAACGAGGAGGATCCCTCGCTGACGATGATCCAGAACCCCCGGACCCACGACATCGTGCTGTGGGGACAGGGCGAGATGCATTTGCGGGTCGCACTGGAGCGCTTGCGCGACCGCTTCGGCGTCAACGTCAAATCGCAGCCGCCGGCCATCGGATATCAGGAGACCATCCGCAAATCGGTTACCCAGCGCGGCCGGCACAAAAAGCAATCCGGTGGCCACGGCCAGTTCGGAGATGTGGTGATCGAGATCAAGCCGTTGCCGCGCGGCGGCGGCTTCGAGTTTCACGAAAAGGTCGTCGGCGGCGCGGTTCCGCGGAATTATATCGGCGCGGTGGAAGAGGGCGTCGTCGATGGCTTGCTGCGCGGGCCGCTCGGCTTTCCCGTCATCGATGTGCAGGTGACGCTGATCGATGGTTCCTATCACAGCGTGGATTCCTCCGATCTCGCGTTCCGGACCGCGGCCCGGATCGGCGTCAGCGAAGGGTTGCCGCAATGCCAGCCGGTATTGCTAGAGCCGATCCATCTGGTGGAGATCGTCTGCCCTACCGAGGCCACCGCGAAGATCAACGCCATCCTGTCGGGGCGGCGCGGTCAGATTCTCGGCTTCGACACCCGCGAGGGCTGGCCCGGATGGGATCGTGTCCGCGCCATGATGCCGGAAGCCGAGATCGGCGAGTTGATCGTGGAGTTGCGGTCGGCGACGGCGGGTGCCGGCAGTTTCACCCGGCAGTTCGACCGCATGGCC
>VAZH01000264.1 GCA_005884465.1 Alphaproteobacteria bacterium
CGTGGTCACGAGAGGCCATCGGGTTCCCGCCGTCAATCTTTGGGTAAAGGGTGAAGCAGTGGCGCGCCTGCCGTTCGAACGCGTCGGCTCCGGTCTGACGCCCTACCCTTTCCTGCACATCTTCCCGCAAGACCAGCACGAGCGGCTACTGATCGAACGGCTGGGAGCGTTCGGCGTCGAAGTCGAGCGGCGAACCGAACTGGTCAACTTCGCCAATAGGGAAAACGGCATCGCGGCTCGCTTGCGCGGGCCCGGCGGTCAGCAGGTTGACTGCGAGGCGAAGTACATTGCGGGTTGCGACGGGGCACGCTCGACGGTGCGCGAGGCGATCGGCACCGGCTTTCCCGGCGGCACCTATCGGCAGGTTTTCTATGTCGCCGATGTCGAAGCCGCCGGCCCCGCGGCAAATGGCGAACTGCACGTCGATCTCGACGAGGCCGATTTCCTGGGCGTCTTCCCGTTGGCCGGAGAAGGAAAAGCGCGCCTGATCGGAACGGTGCGCGACGAGCGAGCCGACCGCGCCGATACGCTGACGTTCAAGGACGTCAGCGATCGGGCGATCAATCACCTCAAGGTCCAGGTCAACAAGGTCAACTGGTTTTCGACCTATCACGTGCATCATCGGGTCACGCAGCATTTCCGAAAGGGGCGCGCGTTCCTGCTTGGCGACGCGGCGCATATTCACAGCCCGGCCGGCGGACAAGGCATGAATACCGGAATCGGCGACGCCATCAATCTCGCCTGGAAACTTGCTGCGGTGGTCGCCGGCCGGGCGCCCGACCAGTTGCTGGACTCCTATGAGGCCGAGAGGATCGGCTTCGCGCGGCGACTCGTCGCGACAACCGATCGCGTATTCAGCTTCGCGACCTCCGAAGGGCGGCTCGCCGATTTCCTGCGCACGCGTGTTGCGCCGCTGCTGATCCCAAGGGTGATCGCCTTCGAGCCGGTACGTGAATTACCGCAATGGCCCCTTAAGCCGCGGCACAGCCGGGCATGTGCATGGTGGCGACCGTCTGCCTTGGGCGCGGGTCGATGGCGCCGACAATTTCGCGACGCTGGCAACGCTGGATTGGCAGGTTCATGTCTATGGCGCGGCCAAGGCCGAGCTCGCAGCGTGGTGCGCGGCCCAAAACGTGCCGCTTCACGTCTTCGACTGGCGACCCGCGCATGAGATGGCCGGCCTAGGGCGCGATGCGCTTTATTTGCTCAGACCGGACACCTACGTGGCGCTTGCCGACGGCGCAGGTGCGGCCGACGTACTCGAGCGATACTTCGGAGACCAGGGCATTAGGCTTCCGCGGCGAAACGCGGCGTGATCGTTGAATCGCGCTTCAACCGTCGGGCTCAATCGCATTGGTCGGCGTTGGCCTGTCCGTTATCTGCTGGCCAAACAGGCTGCCGATCAATTCGACAGCCGTGCGCGCGGTACGGCCCCGCTCGTCGAGGAAGGGGTTGAGTTCGACGACATCGACCGATCGAACCAGCCCGGAATCGTGCAGCATCTCCATCACCAAATGCGCTTCTCGATAGGTCGCGCCGCCGGGCACCGTGGTGCCGACGCCGGGCGCCACGCTGGGATCGAGAAAATCAATGTCGAAACTGACGTGCAGCACGCCGTTGCGGGCTTTCACCTTGTCGATGACGCGGCGGATCAGCACGCCAACGCCGAACTCATCGATCTGGCGCATATCGGCAACGCTGATGCGGCGGCTGCGCAGCAGATCTTTCTCCAGTTTGTCGATCGAACGCACGCCGAATAGTTCCAGCTGATCAGGCTCGATCGCTGAGCGCGGCTCGCCCCCCAAAAGGCAGTCCAGCCCAGGCTCGCCGCACAGGAACGCCGCCGACATCCCGTGCATGTTGCCGGACAGCGTCGTTGCGGGGGTGTTGTAGTCGGCGTGCGCATCCAGCCACACCACGAAAAGCTCACGGCCGGCTGCGTGCCAATGGCGGGCGATCCCGTTCACTGACCCCATCGATAGGGTGTGATCTCCGCCGAGAAAGATCGGAATTGCCGATTGCGCCAGTTCATAGGCGCGTGCGCTCAATGCCCGGGTCCAGCGCTGGATTTCTCTATAGTGCTTCGCATTGTCCGGCGGCGCGTCGGCCAAGTCGGCCACATCGCCAATCGAGAGATCGCCGTGGTCTCTGACTTCAAAACCAAGCCCATCGAGCAAGGTCAAAAGACCGGCCGTTCTCAAAGCCGCCGGCCCCATCAGGGTTCCGCGCTGTGACGCCCCGATATCGATCGGGGCGCCCAGCACCGCAATTTTTTTCGCCAGGTTGGAGTTTGAAGCATCGATCACGGCAAGCCCTCTGACCCGCTTATATTATGCGCGCGAATCTCTCGCAAAGGACAGAAAGCAGCCTTTCGGCTCGCCGCTAATAATCATTCCAGGCTTTCCACGCGATTTTGCGCGTCAATGCACAACCCGGGGGAACAAAATTCTTAGCCCCGCATTTTTGTTACGAGGCCGCCACCCGCCGTTCATCACGGCGCCTACCGCGGATAGCCAAAGGTCCCTTGACCCGCTGTTCAGAACGAGCGCTCGCGCGGATAGCCAAAGGTGGCGGCCTCATCGACGGGCAACGAGCCAGCGTCATAGCCTCGAGGGTATGGAATCGTGGAAATCGAAACACCCGAACCGACAACCCAACCCGGCATGGCGGAACGCGCCATCGATACCGCAACCGATCTGTCGCGCACAATCACGGAAGTCTCCGCCGCGCTGGGCGCCGCGGTGGACCGACTGAGCCAGGCCATTGCCACGGCGCGCCAGCCAGGAAAGCCGCTTTCGACCATCAGCGCCATTACCCGGGAAGCTCCGCTCGCGAGCTTGTTTGTCGCATTCCTGTTCGGCGTCGCGATAGCGCGACGGCGCTAGATAAAACTTCAGATCTCTTTTCGGCGTCCTCAAAACAGCTTTGGCCCGCGCCGGTCCAGTTTGGCTGTCTCGGTCATCACCGTCGCCGCGACGACCATCAGCGCGACCCCGGCCACGCTGACAACGACCTGCGTCGTGAAGCTGCCCGAAAATCTGACCAGGACGACGTGACAGATGAAAGACAGCAAAACCCCGAAGCAATAGATTGGCAGCGAGTTCTCGCCGCAGCGTATCATCGCCATCATCCAGGGCTTCATCAGGCCGTGCCAGTCTGGCGGCGTCAGACGCGAGACAAGGATGGCGAGCGAAAGGAAGTGCAGCAGGCGCAACGGGTCAAGGTTGCTTTTGTCGACTGGATAAATCAGCTTTGACAACGCAGCCGGCATGAATCCTTCCAGACCCTTGAATTGCCAGCTCAATGTAACGGCGAGGCTGAATGCGAGATAGAGTATCGCCAGCATTAGCGCGGCGCGCGATTGCAAGATTGCCCGCAACTGGCCGCTTCCCTTGTACGCATACCATGCGCCAAGCACGAACAGGACCTGCCACGCCAGCGGATTGAAGTACCATTCCCCGCCCGGCCACGCCGGCAAATTCCAGCCAAACGCCTGCACCAGCACATAAAGCAGAAGCGATGCGGTCAGCGCGGCGACGGCGCTGCGGGTCAGGAGCCACAGCAAGCCGGGGAAGGCCAGGTGCAGCAGCACGAAGGTCGGCAACACATCGGTGTTGACGGGCGTATATTGCATGGCCATGGCGCGTAGGATGGCGGCACCCGGATTTCGGAAAAAAACCGCCGTGTTGGTTTCGTCGACAAACTCGTTGCCGCGGCCGACAACCCAAATCAGGGCAAGGTAGGCGATCAGCAGCAGCAGGAAAGCGACGTAGATTTCCCAGCCCCGCCGGAACGCACGCGTTACCGTCGTGGGCCAGCCTTGCGTTCGCAACGCACCGCCATAGGCAAGCATGCAGGTATAGCCGGACACGAACACAAACACTTCGGTGGTGTCACTGAAGCCATAGTTGCGAATCGTAAGCCAGGCGAGAGCGTTATTCGGGATGTGATCGAGGAAGATGAACCACAGCGCCAGCCCACGGCAGGCATCCAGTCGCAGGTCGCGGCGATCTCCCTGCATTCGAAAGGCAGCGACTTTGGCAGCCCCAGGCAAATGCTCGGTCACGCCTGGTCAACCCCTTCAACCATTTTCGACCTACCCCGGGAGCCTTGTGCCAGTGACGGTATCTTATCGCCAGAGCGATCTTTTTCTCTTGAGGCCAGTCCGCCGGAACCAATCCATCTTGCCGCGATTGAACTTCGTACCATCCCGTCGCCAAGCGCTCCCCGCGCGAAGGAAACGAGCATGAATATCGCCGGATTCGTCGGCATGACCGACGAAGAACTGATCGTCCACGCCATGCGAAACGCGCAATCGTTGCTCGCGGAACACATCGACCGAGGACCATTCGATGCCGAGGAGGCGCTCACTCAGCTTTCGGAAATTCTCGATCGTCCGGACGTCGTCGCTGCGACCGATCGTTTGTGCCGCGAATATGGATTGCGACCGTTAAAATGAGGCGGGACGCAAGCTCGCACCAGGCCACCTCCACCGGGCCGGTGCTGCCTTCCGGCGCCAGAGACGCTGGTTGCGGTTGCAAGAACTGCGAACCGGCCGATCTGCTCAAATCGGACAAAGGGTCTGGCTGAGCAACGACAAGCCACGGCCGTCGAAGTAATCTCGCCATCTGCTCTCCGGCTCCTTTCTGAAAGCCGCTCTGCCTGAGATCGGAAGCGCTGCTGCGTCGGTGCAGGCGGCAAGTAACATTTTTGGGAACAGTCGGGTTCTCAAAGCATTCTCGTGGTGCCGCAAATACGCGGCCTACCAAAGGAGGACCCGATGCGACGCCTGCTCTTGATCAGTCTGGCAGCGTGCGTGCTTGTTACGACATCGATTTTATCGGCAATGGCGATGCCAGTCGCAAAACCAAATATGCTTGCCGACAGTGACGGTATCGTCCTCGTAAAGGGCGGCCATGGTCATGGTCACGGGCATCATGCGCGGCGCGGCGGTCGCGGCCATCACTACGGTTGGCACAGAGGCCGCGGACATCATTACGGATGGTACCGGGGCCGACATCGCGGGCATTCATAACAGACATCACATGCATTAAGGCCGCCTCGAAGACGGGGCGGCCTTAATCTTCATCGCATGCTCTTCAGCGAGTGAGACGTGCGTTGCAGCGAGTTCGGTCGCTGCCGCACGTGCCGCTGCGGTCAGGTCACCAAGTGTTATGTCACCGCGTTCGGCGCATTTGAGGATCTTCTTGGCGATTTGCCGACGAACCCGGTGTTCTTCAGCCCCAATTGAAAGACCCTTGCACGCCCGCTCAAGGGCCACTTCCATATTGGCCAGCGTCCGGGAATCAAAGCTTTCCGCAATCATGACTGTTTTCTTCATCGAGTTGCAGCAAAGCCTCCAGGCTCAGGGTTTGGCAGGTCTTCCGCGCTTCGCAAAAAATAGGCCCTGCAAATCCGCGGCATTCCGCAGAATACCCGCTTGCTTCATTGCCTCATTTCGCTCGGGGCCGGGCGGCATCGTGCGCGCCTCTTCCAGGGCCGCTAGCGCTTCGGCTTCCAGATCGAGTTTGGGCCGCAGGCCTTTGTTTTGTCGGGGCATGGACCCGAAAATACGTCAGCTAGTTCCAGTTTGTCTGTCCGGTGCTCGACTCTGGAACCCGAGCGGGAGCGAGATGGCGATCGCAACTGGAACACTATCGGCGCCATCGAGGCAGCGTCCCCTGAACCGCCGACGGCGGGAAACCTTGGCTTTCCGCAGGCGTTATTGGCGGGGCGCAAAGGAAGGAAAGTCCAATGATCAGATATCTTGCCGTTATCGGCACTTTGGCAGCATTTGCAGGCGCGCCTGCCATGGCCCAACAACCTACAGCTCCGGGACAGGTGATGCACAAGAGTAGCGTATCGAAGAGCGTAGTGGGAACCAAGGGTGCCTCCGCATATGCACCTGGCCACCTAAAGAAGCACAAGCTTGCCATTAGAGGTCGCCCGGGTGCGTCCGGCTTTGCTCCCGGCCACGCCGCGTCCAATATCAACACAAGGAGCAGGGTGACCACGAGATCCAGGGTTAATACGCAGAGCGGGATGACCACGGGATCCACGGTCAATACGCAGAGCGGGATGACCACAGGGTCCAGCGTCAGGTCGCGCCGCATTGACAGCGATTCTCAGCGCTAGTCTCCACTGACCGCTGCAACAAGGCCCGCCGAACCAGTTCGGCGGGCCTTGTGCTTTCTGTTTTGCTAACGTCGAGTCTGTCGGCTTACCAACGATCGCTGCCTACGCCGACGCTCACGCCGGGAGCCCGAAAGCCGATGCCGGCGCG
>VAZH01000265.1 GCA_005884465.1 Alphaproteobacteria bacterium
CCGTCTTCATCGCCATCGCGTCCGCAACCGCGCGGCCGATGCCTTCCTCCGAGAACGGATACAGCGTCTGCATCTCGAGCCAGGGATATTTGTCGCGCGCGCGGTAGAGCATATCGACGCCGAGCGGCAGATCGTTGCCGGTGAATCCCCACGAGCCCAAGACGTTGACGTCCTTGGTGCAGATGCGATGCCATGACGTCTCAATCGAACCCGCATCGGTGAACTGGCCCATCTCGACATAGGTGCCGCCGTCGCGCAGCATTTCGATGCCTTCCGGGCCGGCGCTCGGATGGCCCGAACAATCCATCACCAGATCGGCGCCGAAACCGCCGACGATGTCGCGCACTTTTTTGATCCGCGCCTCCGGCGTCGTGACCTCTTCAATATTTACAGTGGCTTCCGCGCCGAACTTGCGCGCCAGCTTTAGCCGCGGCGTCTCTGGCGCGCCGACGCAGATCACGCGGCCGGCGCCCATCTCCTGCGCGGCGGCGACCGCCAGGATTCCGATCGGCCCGGAGCCCTGGATCACCACGCTATCGCCCCAGGTGAATCCACCGGCGCGACTGGCGCGGTTGAAGGCGCGGATGCATGAGGTCAAAGGCTCCGACAGCGCGCCGAGCCGCAGCGACATATCGTCGGGCAGCTTGTAGATCTTGGTGCCCGGCAGCATCTCGAGATCGACATAGACATATTCGGCCCAGCCGCCCCACAGATGCGGCGCCTTGTCGAAGCCGAGATAGCGGCCGTAATAGACCGGCGTCAGGCACTTGTTGGCGCTTTCCGGATAGTGAATGCAATAATAGCAATGGCCGCACGGCATCAGCGGCGGGATCATCACCTTAGATCCGACGCCGAGTGGTTTGCTCATGAAGTCTTCTTTGAATTCCGAGCCGACCTCGACCAGCACGCCGCCGATTTCGTGGCCGAGCGTGAACGGCCAGGGAAGTTGCTTCGGCCAGTGGCCCTTCAGGATATGCAGATCGGTGCCGCAAACGCCGCAGGCGCCAACTTTTATCAGCGCCGCCCGCTTCGGAATTTTCGGCCATGGCACGTTGCGAATAACCGGCTGCGCACCTGGGCCGTCATAGGTGCAAACACGAATCTGTTCCATGAAATTTGCTCCGGCCCTTCGGCGATTGTTGATTGCTGTGCGTGGGCGGACGGAAGCCTATGTGAAACGGGCTGCGCTGCCAATGTGCCGGCTGTGCGGACCTGCAGCACAGTTGACAGGCGCATCGTGCCGTCTGAAGTTGCGCCACCTTCGATCGGGGGTGAGGCGTTGCGCAATCGCTGGTTTATCCTCGCCGTCCTGTTCGTGGTTCGCCTCACCATGGCCTTCCAGTTTCAAAGCGTTGCCGCGGTCGCACCGCTATTGGGCAGCGAATTCGGCGTTAGTCTCGCTGATATCGGAATCCTGATCGGCCTGTATTTCACACCAGGCCTTGCGCTGGCATTGCCGGGCGGTGCGATCGGGCGAAAGTTCGGGGACAAGACCACGGTACTCGGGGCATTGATCCTGATGCTGATAGGTACTCTTGCGATGGCGCTTTCGGATTCCTGGACCGGCCAGATCGCGGGACGGCTGGTTGGCGGCGCCGGCGGCGTCCTGCTCAATGTTCAGATGACGAAAATGGTCGCCGACTGGTTTGCCGGTCGCGAGATCGCAACCGCGATGGCGATCTTCGTCAATTCATGGCCGGCCGGCATCGCGCTCTCGCTGCTCACGCTTCCCTTGATCGGCACGGCCTACGGCGTAGGCACGGTATATCTCGCGGTGGCGGCTCTGATCGGATTCGGTTTGGTTCTTCTCGCTGTTACATATCAGCCGCCGGCTAATTCGGTGACCCCGGCCACGACATCCGCGCGGCTCGACCGCAACGCCGCGATCGCCGTGATCGCGGCGGGTTTGATCTGGGGCCTCTATAATGTCGGCTTTGCGATCATCTTCAGCTTCGGGCCATCGATGCTGGTCGAGCGCGGCTGGTCGATCGCGGCGGCGGGATCGATCATCAGCATCGTGTTGTGGGTGACGGTGCTCTCCGTTCCGCTCGGCGGCTTTCTCGCCGATCGCAGCGGGCGGCCCGAATTGATTCTGGCCGGGGGCTGCATCGCGTTCGCAATGCTGCTGATGACGCTGCCGCGCAGCAGCGCGGTATTGCTGAACATCATCGCGCTTGGATTGGTGTGCGGCCTCCCGGCCGGGCCAAGCTTGAGCCTGCCCGCGCGCGTGCTGCAGCCGGCAACGCGGGCGATCGGCATGGGCGTGTTCTACACTGTCTACTATGCCACCATGATGTTAGGGCCTGCCGTCGGCGGCGCCTGCGCCAAATGGGCAGGCAGCGCGGCTGCGGCATTCGATTTCGGGGCCGCCATGCTTGTGGTCTGTCCGGTGATTCTCTGGGTCTTCAATCGCATTCCGGCGGCACTGCCGAAAGTGGCATGAATGCCCCTTCTTCGCGCAACCGCTGCTAACCCGTCATTAACCTTGCCGGCCGTAGGGTCAGACGACACCGGGGAAGCGATTGTTTGGTGGGGAAGATGGCGTTTCCGCAAAAAAAACAGACTCTTCCAGCCTCCCAGGAGCGACGGCGCTTCCAGCGCGTCAAGGTGCATCTGCTCGGCCGCTACATGCTCCCCGACCGGCGCGAATTTCCTTGCCAGATCATCAACATGTCACCCGGGGGGTTGGCCCTTTTGGCGCCCGGCATCGGCAATGTCGGCGACCGCGTGATCGCCTATCTCGACCATATCGGCAGGGTCGAGGGCAGGATTACCCGGATTATCGACAACGGTTTCGCCATGACCGTCGGCGCCACCGCGCGCAAGCGCGACAAGCTCGCCGCACAGCTGACCTGGCTCGCCAACCGCGACATTCTCAACCTGCCGGAAGACCGCCGCCACGACCGTATCGTGCCGCGCAACCCGATCGCCATGCTCACGCTTGAGGACGGCACCAAGATGACCTGCCGGATTATTGATATGTCGCTGTCCGGGGCCGCCATCGCCGCGGAAAACCGGCCGCCGCTAAAATCCATGGTCATGCTCGGCAAGGTTCAGGCGCGGGTGGTGCGAAACCTGGAAGAAGGTTTCGCGCTCGAGTTCGTTCACGAACAGATGGCCGAGACGCTCGAAGAAAGCGTTACCGCGCGGTAAAGCGCCATTCTCTACAAGCCCGCATTTTTCGGGACCGCGAGCGCGGCATCCACGTAGCTGGATGCCGCGCTGGCAGTTTTGGCATCGGCGTATCCGGTTAACGCGCCGGGCCCTTTGCCCGCCGCGGCCGCCGCATCGGCGGGCTTTGGCAGGTTAATGCATAAAATTTGAATCAATTGCAGTTGTTTAAAATTCTAAGCTATTTTTATTCGAACTAGCCGCGTGTTTTACTTGCATTTGTCTCAATTGTACTTGGCATACTTAGCAGCCGCGCAAAACCTTTGTGCGAAACGTGGCCCCAACAAGAAATGGGGGCCACAATGTTGGGGTTCGGGGGACAGGGCAAGGGATTGGCGGTTGTTGCCATCCTGTTGGGATTGAGTGCGCCAGCGAGTGCCAGTGACGAAGCAGTTCTCTATGCGAGCCTTGGGGACACCACGCGCTCGCCAATCGGCTGGGTCGAATTCTGTGCCGACAATCCCGGCGAGTGCCGCGGCGGCGCGTCACAGCCCCGCGATATCGTGATGTCGCAGGCGGCATGGCGAGATTTGCTGCGAGTCAACCGCTGGGTCAACGAGACCGTCAAGCCGATGACCGACATGGATCATTGGGGCGTGATCGAGAAATGGTCGTTGCCGACGGATGGCTACGGCGACTGCGAGGACTACGTGCTCTTGAAGCGCAAGGTGCTGATCGACGCGGGCTGGCCGCGCGAGGCGCTGCTGATCACGGTGGTGCGCGACAAGAAGGGCGAAGGCCACGCGGTGCTGACGGTAAAGACCGATAAGGGCGAGTTCATCCTCGACAACCAGAACGAAAACGTCGTGGCCTGGACCGAGACCGGATACCGCTTCGTCAAGCGTCAGTCGCAGAGCGATCCGAATGTGTGGGTCTCGCTTGGCGACAGCCGCCCGGCGGTCGCCACCGCCAGCGCCCACGAGCACTAGCCAATAACGAGAGAAAACGGAGACCCGCGACCCGGTCACACCCCACCCCTCCCCGTCCCAGACCGGATCGCGCGCGGCCAGCTCTCCCCCAAGGGCTGGCCGCACCCCTTTTTGCGTTGCCGTAAGCGCTGTTTTGTCTGGGCCCCACGCCCGCCCCTGTGGTAAGCCCGGGAACCTTCACATTCCGGCGGGTTTTGAAGTCCCATGATCGAAGTCACATCTCAGGATGCGAAGACAGGCGGTATGGCGCGTATCGGATCGCAGCCGATTGCACTCGCTGCCGGGGTGCTCGTCGTCATCGTAGTCGGCATCAGCGCAATCGCGCTATGGCGCGCTTACACCGGCGTTTCCCCCGAACAGGAGCGTGTCGTTGCTGCCCGCCAATTGCAGGTTCGGACTGCGCAGGCCTCCGAGCAGCTGGTGGAGAAAACCAAAGGTCTGGAAGCTACCCAGCAGGAATCGATCGACCAGTTGCAGGTCGTTCAGGATCAGTTGCAAACCGTGAAGCGTCTTCTCTCCGGGCAGCAGGCTGACGCGAAGCGGCTCACTGAGCAGGTTGCTGGTCTCACTGAGGCGATCGACGGTTTGCGGCAGTCTTTCGCAAGCACCCAGGCTAGCGAAGGTGGCCCCTCTTCTGTTCGCAACAAATCGATCCGAACCAGATCCCACGCGACCAGGAACGCCCATCGCAAGCGTGCCAAGTCGCGGAGTTGACGGATTCGACCCGCCGTCGGATTCGGAAATGCCATAGCAAGGATAGTGGCCAACGTCATCAAGCCGCTGATCGCCGACCCGCCGATATAGGCTGCAGTGTGAGCTTGCCGTCACACCACGAACGACCAACGGCGGAGCGCGTCGCGGCATCGGCAATCCCGAAGATGAGTCCGCATAGCCTGAGGAATTATCCAGACCGAATAGGATCCTGAATATTGGGGGCGCACCTGCGACAGGAGTGTGTGCCATGTTCAGGAAAATGTTGATCGGCCCTGCTACCATGACGGCAATCGGCCTTGCGTCGATGCCGATGAATGCTTCCGCGCGTGGCGGCGGACATGGCGGCGGTTTTCGACGGCAGCGGCGGCTTCCATGGTGATATGGCCATGCGCGGCCCAACTGGCGGGTTTGGTGCGATGCGGTTTGCTGCCACGCCCAGCAGAACAGGTTTCGGCGGAATGTCTGGCGGAGGCTTCCACCATCACAACTTCCACCATCGCCACTTCCCGCAACTTCATCTCGTTCGGGATCGTCGCGCCCTATGCCTATGCGGATTATCCGTACGATGATTGCTACGACTTGGTGCGGGTGCGAACGTATTATGGCTGGTGCCGGCGGCGTGTATCTGTTTGCGGCTGAACTCTGCGACCCTGGCCGCGCGAGATGGAAGCGAGAACAAGGTCCGAAACGACGGCGGCGGCAGGGGAACCGGCTCCAAGGGGCTGCGTTGATTCATGTTCGAGAAGGTGTTGCCCATGAACAACGATCCCAACTGGAGCAACCGGCGGCGTACGCATATGACTTTGGCGATCTATGCAGCTGTGCTTGCGGTTGCGATAATCGCGGCGTTCGCAACGACGATCCATCGCGTCGATACGAGACTGACCAGCAGCGATGTGCCACCGGGAACAACAGGGCTGGCTCGTCCACATCCCCCGCTCGACAGAGGTCCGGGGGAAGCGGTTAAATAGTTGTCGCACTAACGCCGCGTAAGCCATGAACTTATTGCCCCGACTGCGAAATCGACAAACGCCGCCGGCCAAAATCAGATGATTTCCAAAGTTGCGGCCATCCTCTGGCAGGAGTCGGCCGCTAATTTTTTGCGCCGATTGTGAACTGGATCACATTCAGCCGCGGATCACTGGGGCAAGGTGGGGTTCACCGGATGGCGCAAGCCGATTTCAATGTCCGGGGGTTGGCAAGGTCGCTTGGCGTTATACTGCGCTGGCGGCCTTGTTTTTTGTGCCCGGCTCGTTGGCGCTGTGCCCTGGACAGCCACGTGGAGAAGATGCCGATCGGCTATCCGAATCGATCGCTGTTGCGACGCCGTTTGGACACTTGCTCGACTTCCCAGAGCATCCACACGAAGGCAACGCCGAGGCCGACGACGACGCCCAAAAACAGTAACGTCAAGCCGGGGGCTGTGAGCACGGTGAACATCCATAATGCGATGCAAGCGGCGTACCAGCGACTGGCGTCAAAAAACGGCCTCGGTGCAAAATACACCAAGGCCGCGGGAATTTTCCCGGCAGTCACGGTCCTCAATCTTAATTGACCGGACCGGACATTCTGTCAGCCGTCGAAGGCGGCGGGATCAGCTGCAGACCTGGACCGGGCGAACGTGCCAACCGGAGTGCGAATGCACGCGCCGCTGCACGACATAGCAGCTGCCATTGTCGTAGTAGGAATCGTCGTAGGCGTAGTCCGGATATCCGTAGTCGTAGTAGCCGTAATCATAGGGGTAGTAGCCGTAGCCTCCAAAGCCGCGCTCGTGGTGAAACCCATGGTGGAAACCACCGCCATGGAATCCGCCGCTCGCCATCGTTCCGCTGCGGAATCCACCCCCGCCAAGCGCGCTTGTGCCGCCAAAACTGTCGCCGTGGAAACCGCCTCCACCAAAATCGCCGCCGTGGAAGCCGCCTCTGCCGAAACCGCCGCCGCCATGGAAGCCACCGCCAAAGCCTCCGCCACCGCCGTGGG
The DNA here is from genome assembly GCA_005884465.1 of Alphaproteobacteria bacterium. GTDB lineage: Bacteria > Pseudomonadota > Alphaproteobacteria > Rhizobiales > Xanthobacteraceae > Bradyrhizobium. Next base: position 6,795 of record VAZH01000265.1, read on the forward strand.
CTCCACCTCCGCCGCCCCCACCGCCTCCGCCACCGCGGGCCAAGGCAACAGTCGGCGCAAGCGTGCCAACCGAGGCAGCTGCAATTAGGGCTATGATCGTTTTACGCAACATGAGTGTGCTCCGTGAGATGGACAGCTCCCAGCGACTAGACGCATGTAGCAATAGATAGTTTTGGATTCAGGAGTGATAATGGGCAGGGGTCGATAGCGTCTGTAAATTCGCGTTTAGTTATCCGCGATTGCCGCTCACACAGTGGCAACAATCACCACACGGATTCTCTCGCCAGCGTTACAACAGGGGATCCTGAAGTGGAGTGCTAGCAGCCGCGGCAAATGCTCTTCAGCTTGCGATCGACGGCCCTGTTTTCGGCATCGATCGCGGCATCGTTACCGGTCGACCGATCCTTCGACCTCGCCGAGCCGGTCGTCGCCGGCGATCCTGATGAATTGGCGGTGCCAGCGCTGTTGGTGCCCGGCGGCGGCGAAGCAATCTTGGCCGAATTGCCCGCGCCGCTTGGATCGTTGCCGGAGTTGTTGAGACCGCCGACATTGGCTGGACCGGATGGCACCCCGCTTACGCCAGCCGTACCTGCCCCCGGAGAGCCGGCATTTGGCGAGCCCGCGGCGCTGCCGGTGCCAGCCGAAGGCCCGCTCGCGGCACTGCCCGCGCTGCTACCGCCGCCACTGCCACTTTGAGCGAACGAGATGACTGGCGAAACAAGCAGTGCGATCGCGACGATGGATGTCGTTACAGATGTTCTGGTCATTCCGAATCTCCCTTTGAGATTCAATGACAACGCGATACTACTGGTTCCGCGCCGGAACAATTTTCGT
>VAZH01000134.1:0-14481 GCA_005884465.1 Alphaproteobacteria bacterium
CCAAGAATATGTTGAGCATGCTGGCAGCGTCGCGGCCTAACGACCGGGCGCCGCTGTATTGTCTCAATCAGGTCGGTTTGCCAAAACGACCGGAAATCAGGGTAAGCGAATTCGCCAAGGCGGTCGAAAGCCAGCCGATTGCGGCGATACCTTTCGATTCGCAACTGTTCGGCGCGGCGGCCAACAATGGCCAGATGATCGCGGAAATCGCCGCACGCCATCGTACTACCGAGATGTTTCTGCAGATCGCGCAGCGGCTGACCGGCCGTGGCGTAACGAAGACGCGACGGGACTCGTTCCTGTCGCCACTGATGAAGAAGCTGCGGACGAAATAGGCTACCGGCCTGCAGGGTCGTCGTATTCGGCAAGCGTAACGGACCGCGGCCGACGAAAGATGCGGCCAATACGCTAGATGTCAATCAAGACGCTTGGCTGACACTGGCACGTTATCCGCGTCCCTGCGGGCATTCGGTTTTCCATGCAATAATTGCTTCAAATACGCGACATTCGCCGCGGCCTCCTCGGCCGGCTGATCGGCTCTCGCAATGCCTTCAGCCTCGGGAAAGCGGCCCTGCAGGCCGACCACCAACGCCAAATTCTGCCGCACACGCATATCGGCACCCGCGCTGCCGTACGCGCGACGCAAAGTCTCTTCCGCTTTCGGCAGATCTTTTGAAAGCGCGTACGAAAGGCCGAGATTGGACAGCACTGAAGGTTCGCCGGGAACGATCTTCAGCGCAGTCGCATAGTACTGCCGTGCCTCGTCGTGTCGGCCAAGCTGATCGAGTACCGTTCCCTGGACCGAGAGGATCCGCCAATCGGGATCGTCGGGGGTGTGGGCGCGGGTGAGGACGTCGAATGCTTTTTGGAAATTGCCATTGTCCGCCAGCGCTCGCCCATAACCAGCAAGAAGCACCTTGTTGCCGGAGTGAGCAATCGTGGCCTGCTCGAGCACCGCGACCGCCTGGGACCGCTGCCCCGCCGCCCGGAGCGCCTGACCGTACTGCAACGCCGCGTCGGCATCCTTGGGGTTGGCACGAAAGCGATCGCGATAAAGTTCTACGTCGCGCCGGGCATCGGCAACACGGTTTGGTTCGGCTTTATCACCCAGCGACCCCGTGACATCCGGAGCACCGGCGGTTTGGCAGCCACAAAGGCCCAACGTCAAAAGCACCGGCAATACCGCGAACGCAAGACGTCTCGGGGAGCGATAGCGCTGGAGCAACTGGGGCAACATCTACTTTGACCTGTGGTCGGCGACCAGGCAGAAATGCTCACAGTTTAACCCTAAGTTCTGGTTAAGCGGGCGATGCGGCCCGGTTGCGGGAGCGAGCAAAGGCCTTACTCCATTTCGGATTTCCCCATCGATTCGGCGTGCTGCTTCTCGTCACTGCGCATTTCGCCTTGGGCTCCGGCGCAGGCCAGTGTTTTCCGGCGGCGCATGAGATAGTGGCGAACAATCCTCTAAAATCCCGCGTCATTGGTTCAAATCTCAACGGAATTTTAAGCTTCGGGTTCACCTGCCGTTGGACGATTGCTGTGTATCGATCGGATTGGCGGCGGCTGCGTCGTGGCAAGCATCTGCCGTTTTCTCACATAAACCGCGTCGTCCCTGATCCGGCGGCGCGGTTTATTCCTTGATCTCTTGATGCTCGTCTGGTTGGGCAGCTCGGGACTTCTGCAATTCATCCGGCCAAACGACGTGATCGCGGAAGCCGCCTGGGGTTTGATCGACGCCTAAAGGAAAACCACCCCGATGTGCTTCTCACGGCGCCAAACCACGCTGCAGAGACGCTGGCCTTTGCCCATCCCGATAACCAGGGTGAATCGATCCGGAATCCCGAAATGCGACCAGACCTCGATAGTAGCCCCCGTCAGGGACAAGTTGGGAATAGTGCACGTTATCGTGGTGACACCAAAGCTGATCGATCCGATCCTTGACATCCGGCGACGATTAGATTGCCGAGCTTCATTCATGTGTGGGCCAACATCAGTCGTTGCGCATCCTCATTATCCTGAGAAGACCAATGATTTCCCTACTTAAATCGGCTATTTGTACCAATTTCATTGAAATGGAAGTATCGTAGATCACGCCATGCTCGGGCGTCGCTTCCGGCGCCAGGCGCTGATGAAGTTACTTTGGCCCGCCGCCTCACATGATTGGGGCCGGGCGACCCGCTCGATCAGGCCGCGATCAATGCATGCTGGCTGTTCTCAGCGGCGGCTTCAACGGCGAGAGGTTCATCGCCAAGCGCGCGCGCTTCCTCGCGCGCCGACTCGGCCGCGAAGCGCCGCAACAGGGTTAGCAGCGGCTCGGCAGTTTCCTCGTCGGTTTCGCAACGGGTCAGCACGCGCTCGACCAGAGTGCGGCGCAATCGCGCCGCCTCGTCGACCGTTCCAACGAAACCGACTTCATGGCTCGCTTCCAGCGCCGCGCGGAACGCCGGAAATGTCGACGGCGGCAGGCCGGCCCGGGTCAGCAGGGCGTTGAGACTGGCGCCGCCGCGGTCGTGGAGCAGGGCGGAAACCCGGGCTTGCGGCAGCCCCGACAACTCCACGAGCGCACAGTCGAACAGCTCGAGATTAGCCGACAACAGCGCGCGGAGGATCAACCCGGCAGTGAGCTGCCCGGTCGCGCGGAGATGCCGTACCAGTCCGCGCATGTCGTCGCCGCGCGACTGCGCCGCGATATTTACGGTCGAGCGGGCGCGGGTCTCCCTCGCAACGCGGCCGGCGCGGTCAGCGCTGAGCCAATTGCGCCCGACTACGAATTGGGTCAGCGTGTCCGACAGCTTTGCAACCAGCGCAAGTCGGATCGCGGACGGCAAATCTTCCATCATCAGCATCTTTTCGCGGATTGCCGGGAGATGGCCGTGCCGCTCGACGATGCGGCTGTACGAAATCGGCTCAAGTCTGGCGGATGCGTTTGCGGTCAGCTCGAGTGCAGCGGCGGCGGTCCCGACTTCGGCAATCGCTGCACAGACCGATGCGGGAAGCTTGGTGCGCCGTGCAATCGCGCATTGCACCTCGGAATTGCCCGTGGCGATAATGTCAACGAGATCAGCGTCGATCAGAAGCGGAGAATATTCGAGAACGGGTCGCGCGACCGAGGCCTGGTCGACCGCCAGCGCCTGTACAATGACGGCCGGCGCATCGGCGCTGCTTGCGAACACATCGGCCATGGCCTGACGTACAAGAGGCGAGGGATCGTCAAGCAGCCGCAAGAAAGCGCCCTCGGCGGCGGCGCGATCATCATCCGACAAATCGGAAATCAGCCAGGCCCGCGCCAGCGATCGCGTTGCCTCTGCTCGCCCGGCGGCCGGAGCGGTTCGTATCCAACCGATGAACTGCCGAACGATCATGGTCCTGCCGACTAACGCAACTAAAAATGACACCATGGCGCACGGCCACTATCAGAGAAAATAAACCATGGCGATTAACAGCTCGTTATCCGTGAGCGGATTTTGTCAGCTTCGAGGTGAGCAGACGGTCGGCCGGTGTGTGCTCGCAAAAGCGCGGCACAGCGAAAAAGAGCCGTCCAGTGGCCAGGACGGCTCGAAGTCGCAGCGTGGATAACTCCAGCGTTCCGTGTACCGCCGTTACCTTGTTTGCGGCCATACCACGTCAAGATAAGCGGCAGGCGACTGGTCAACTGTGACCCACGCAACGCAGTCTGGCGCGCTCGGAGAGATTCGAACTCCCGACCCTCGGATTCGAAGTCCGATGCTCTATCCAGCTGAGCTACGAGCGCGCAAGTCTTTTCAATGACTTAGCAGAGAGCCTTAAAGTACTAGACCCTGTCCAGGCACTGAAAACGATGGGCAAAAAGGATTTTTGTCTGGCCTCGGATAGCAGACTTGCCCGACGCGGGCTAGGCGACCTTGCGCGGGTCGCGAAGCTGAAATTCCAGCTCTTCAATAAGCTGGGCGAGCCGCTCCCTCGTCAGAGGATCGGTCGGCTCCATAGCCAGCCGCCGGGCCTGCTCCAACTTCCGCTCCAGTTCTCGACGGTTCGCGCGCGTCATTTCAGTGCTCCTGCCAATTGGACGGCGAGGACCGCTAAAATGTTCACGGATTTCTATAGGAGTCGTTAACTCCCGCTTTGCCGCGTGACGTAACTCACAGGTACTCTATGGGCGGATGGGGTGTTCCACCGGTGGATGAACGACGCGTTTCGCGCGGATTGCTATCGCGGCGGCCTGAGCTCGCTGGCCATCCAGCCCACGGCGTCGGTCTTCAGGGGATCGATGGGGAAGGAAACTTTCTGGATCAGATGGCAGGTGCTGCACTCGAAAGTACGCTCCTCAAAGCCACGTTTACCTGGAGAGATCCGAGCCAATCCCATCCTGTGCTTGCAGGTAGGACACGATGGCCGCTCAGCAATCGAAATGCTCATCACCCAGTATCCAGAGCCAACGATAGGCGTGGTTGGGAATTTTGGTCTGTACGCTTTCCGACTTTCTCGGACAAGAATTTGGCACAATTCTTAAGGGCGGGGAACCACAGCAAAAAATCCGAATTAGTTCCACAGGTCACGGGTGGATGCGTGACCGGCACGGCCTTGGCCCTGAAGCCCCCCTATCCCCGAAGGGCAGGGTCGTGCTTGTTTGGGTGCAGCAAACCTGAACTTAGCCGCTTTCCGGTAGGGCCTCTTGGTTAAATAGTCGAAGCTTCTTTTGACACCGGGATACATTTGCGGGTTTCTATTTCGCGCTTTGCTTCTTTTGAGCCCTCGCGCCGCCTGGCGGACTGCGCACCCAGCTATCTCGGAAAATGTCCTGACTCCACGAGGTGGGACGTCTTGCTACCCGTGCGCATTCATACGCAGTGTCGTTCCATTGCGCTGACGGATCGGCGCTATCTCTCCGTCAAGCCAATCCTGTTCATGAGCTAGCGCGCGCCAGGCGGCTTCCATTCTTTTGTATCGGCGATACGTCGGCTCATTGGTTGCGCTCTCCGCGAGTTGCGCACAATGCTCGGCGTTTTCGCGGAAGATTTCAGATTGCTTCACGTTATCCTCCCACAAGGGAAATTACGGATATGTTTTAACCCTCAACTAATTCGCCGAGTTCCATCAAAGCGACGGGTGATTTTGCAAAGAGTATTTTCTTTCATGCACGGAGATGAACAACCATTCAGGAATCGCCTCACTGCAACTTGAGGTCATCCCATCATCCCAGCGCAGGAGAAGGGGGCCCGAAGGCCCCCGAAGCTTCTATTACTACCAGTGCCGCCAATGACGGTGCCGCCATCCCCACGGACGGCCGTAGAACCGCGGACCACCGTAGAAGCCGTAGGCTCCGTAATAGTTCGGTCGCCACCAGCATCGGCCCCACGGATTGCAAACCATCCGTACCTGGTCGATGTTCGACACGCGGTTCGCCTGGGGAAGTCCATTTGGCATCGCCGACGCCGAACCAGACGTGAGCGCAATGCCGCCAAGAGCCGCGATTCCGACAAGTGCAAGTTTGAGCTTCATGGGATTATCCTCCTCCTTGGTGAATCGAAAAACCGGGAGCAAGATAAATGGTTGCGCCTGAACAGGGGATGACGGACACATTAATCCTGATGAACGAGCATTAAGCTGTCAGAGCGATGCGAGCGTGGATGCAGATAGCCTATGCAACGACCTCCCGCAGTTCTTTCAAATGCAAATGCAATCTCCTCCATCTCCGTCCGCGCGGAGAGCGAGCTTGCAGAGCGCAACTTTGCTTTTGCCCCACCGGCTACTTGGGAAATCGGTGCTCGACGAAATCGCCGATCAGCGTCCGGCTGCAATGAGCGCAAGACGTGTACGCTGACAGGCGACAGCACCGGATCAATTGCAGGGGTGCCTGCGGCGGTCCTGGCCGAGATAGGCTGCCGCACTCTGCGCGCAGTGAACGGTCGCCGGACCATCATAATAGGCCAAGGTGCCGGGCAGGGGCCCCGGCCCGTAATTATGCAAGAAGCTGATTTCGTAGGGCAGCATATAAAGCCGAACATGGTGGCTCCGCGCCTGGACCAGGCTCGGCGTCACGGCCAAGGCGGCCAGAATTGCGGTGGCTGAGAGGAGCTTTAGTTTGGTCATCAGCATTCTCCGGGAAGCGGGATGAAAAACAAGACACTGTAGGTCATGTAGGGTTGCCTTGCAGGCGAGGGTGGCCGTAGGGGTGCGGAAAATTTGCCACAGGATAGGTATTTTCGGTCCTCCGGGTACTTAACCAGATTCCAACACAGTAAGGCCAGAGTTGTGCCGTCTGATCCGCTTACGGGACCGATTTTGCCGCCTCCCGATAGGTTCTACCCGGTTTCTCGTTCGACCCATGCGCACCACGCCCCAGATTCTGCTGTTGCTCCCGCTTCTGGCCGCGGCGCCGGCCCGCGCCGATCTGCATATCACCCGCGATCACGGCGGCTATGTCGACGAATACAAGACGAACTATCAGCGCATCCGCGATCGCCATGAGCGCGTCATCATCGACGGCATCTGCAATTCGGCCTGCACGCTGGTGCTCGGCATCGTTCCGATGAACAAGATTTGCGTGACGCCACGCGCCAGCCTCGGCTTCCACCAGGCCTATTACGATAAAGCCTTTACCTTCGGCATCAAGGTCAACACCGCGGCAGGGACGTCCGACCTGATGTCCTATTATCCTGATGCGGTGAAGGACTGGATCCGCCGCAACGGCGGGCTGACCACCGAGATGAAGAAGATCAAGAACGGCGAAGATATTCATTGGTGTCATACCCCGCGCAAGCGGGGTATCCACTACGCCTTTCGACTTAATCACTGGCACTTTGGGATACTGGATCGCCCGCCTTCGCGGGCGATGACAGGAATCCTGGACTTGTGCGTCTGCGCAGCATCCCGGGGCACGGCATTACACAGCATCGCAAATCCTAGAACGTCACCACGCCGCGAATGGATTCGCCGCGCTTCATCAGCTCGAAGGCGTTGTTGATCTCGGCAAGCGGCATCACATGGGTGATCATCGGATCGATCTCGATCTTGCCCTGCATATACCAGTCGACGATCTTGGGCACGTCGGTGCGCCCGCGCGCGCCGCCGAACGCGGTGCCTTTCCACACCCGGCCCGTCACCAGTTGAAACGGCCGCGTTGAAATCTCCGCGCCAGCGGGCGCCACGCCGATGATGATCGACTGGCCCCAGCCGCGATGGCAGGCTTCCAGCGCCTGCCGCATCACCGTGACGTTGCCGGTGCAGTCAAACGTATAATCGGCGCCGCCGATCTGGTCGGCGCCCGATTTTGTCAGATTGACGAGATGCGGGACCAGATCCTTGCCGAGATCCTTTGGATTGACAAAGTGGGTCATCCCAAAACGCTCGCCCCATGGCTTGCGGTCGTTGTTGATATCGACCCCGACGATCATCTCGGCGCCGGCGAGCCGGAGACCCTGCAGCACGTTGAGCCCGATACCACCCAAGCCAAAGACGATCGCCTTGGCGCCTTGCTCGACCTTGGCGGTATTGATGACTGCGCCAATGCCGGTGGTGACGCCGCAGCCGATGTAGCAGACCTTATCGAACGGCGCGTCATTTCGGATTTTTGCCACCGCGATCTCCGGCAGCACGGTGAAGTTCGAAAACGTTGATGTGCCCATGTAGTGATGGATCGGCTTGCCGCCGCTCGAAAATCGCGAGGTGCCATCGGGCATCAGGCCCTGGCCTTGGGTGGCGCGAATCGCAGTGCAGAGGTTGGTTTTGCGCGACAGACATGAGGGGCATTGCCGGCATTCTGGCGTGTAGAGCGGAATGACGTGGTCGCCCTTGTTCACGCTGGTCACGCCGCGACCGGTGTCGACCACCACGCCGGCGCCTTCGTGGCCAAGGATCGCCGGAAACAATCCTTCGGGATCGGCGCCGGACAGCGTGAACTCGTCGGTGTGGCAGACGCCCGTGGCCTTGATTTCGACCAGCACTTCGCCCTCGCGCGGCCCCTCGAGCTGGATGGTCGATATCTCCAGCGCCTTGCCGGCGGCGATAGCAACGGCAGCGCGAACATCCATGGCCATTCCTTATTCTCAATTTTCGTTATGCCATACCGCGCGAGCCGGCCCGCGCAAATGGGCGTTGCCGCACAGCATATGATCGGGCAGTCAGGGCGGCAAATGAATCATAATTTAGAGCATCTTGCCGCGCGCGCGGCACCGGCGATCTTTGTCGTGCTCTGGAGTACCGGCTTTATTGCTACCAAATACGTCCTGCATGATGCGGAACCGCTGACCTATCTTACAATCCGCATGGCGGTGGTGGTTGGGCTGATGGCCGTTATCGTCGCGATCGCACGGCCGAAATGGCCTGACGGTATTGGCATTGCCCACAGCGTCGTCGCGGGCGTCCTGGTCCATGGATTCTATCTGGGCGGCACCGCGGTTGCGATCGCGCATTCGATCCCCGCCGGGCTTTCGGCGCTGATTCCGGGCCTGCAGCCGATCCTGACCTCGACGCTGGCGAACCGCTGGCTCGGCGAGCGCGTCACGCCGCTGCAATGGAGCGGGCTACTGCTCGGGCTCGTCGGCGTGGTGTTGATCCTGCACGATCGCCCGATGAGCGGGGAGGCGGGTTGGGGATGGCTGGCTTCAGGCGTGTCGCTGGTCAGCATTACCTTGGGCACGCTGTACCAAAGGCGCTATTGCGGCAAGATCGACTGGCGTGCCGGCAATCTCGTGCAATACATCGCGGTCACGATTTTCTTCGCCGCGGGCGCCTGGCTGTTCGAGAGCAATGTGGTGCGCTGGACCAGCGAGTTCGTGCTGGCGCTTACCTGGCTCGCGGTGGTGCTGTCGATCGGATCGATCGGGCTGTTGTACTGGCTGATCCGGCGCTCGGCGGCAACCTCGGTGGCAAGCCTGTTCTACCTGGTGCCGGCGGTGACCGCTGTCATGGCCTATGTCCTGTTCGGCGAGCGGCTCGATACGGTTGCGATAGCAGGCATGGTCGCCTGCGCTGCCGCGGTGTTCCTGGTCAACCGCCGCGGGTAAGTCGGTGTTTCGGCTTCAGAAGCCGAAAATTGCTCGGATAGCGATACATCCTTAGCGTGTTATTTGATTCTGTGTTATCCTTGGCGCGCAGTAAATTTTTTAACAAGCGGAGGATTCCATGAATATCATTCACGCGGCCCAGGCAGGCCAAGGCGGCCCTGTTACCGTCGCCTGCATCAATCAAGCGACAGTCGCTCTCGGTGTCCCCTTCGACAAGCTGACGGCCGCTCTGCAAAAATGCTACGACGAGTACTTCCTGCCGGTTTGGGGCTATCCCCTGAAGCTGTACAATACCGACACAGCAAAGCCATCGGACTGGCAATTCATATATTTCGATGATGCCGACGCGGCCGGTGCGCTCGGCTATCACGATCTCACCAAGAATGGGCAGCCGGTATCGAAAATCTTTGTCAAGACAACGCTCGCAGACCATCAGCTGGTTAGCGTCACGGCGTGTCATGAATTGTTCGAGATGGCGATCGACCCGATTGCAAATCTGTGGGCAGAGGCGAGCGACGGCACGGAATACGCCTATGAGATGAGCGACCCCGTCGAAGAGGACACTTTCCTGGTCGACGGAATTCAGATGTCAAACTTCGTGCATCCGTCGTGGTTCGAGCCATTCAAGCACCCGTCCGGCACGAAATACGATCACCTTGGACTACTCAAGGCGCCCTTTAGCATGACCAAGGGCGGCTACGTCATCATCAAGAAAAACGGCAAGGTGACGCAAAAGTACGGCTCCAAGGCGAAGGAAATTCGGTTCAAGAAAGAGGATCGGCTTGGCCATCGCAGCGAATACCGTAAGCCTCTGGGCAAAGGCCTTCGGATTCTCACACCAACGAAGCGTCGAAAGAGCCAAACGATCGAAATGACGATGGGGACTCGTTAAACAAGAGCACGCCGAACACTGCGGTGTCCGACAAGACCGTCGCCACGCGTTGAGGGTGGCCTGCCCGCAAACAAGCCTCCGAATTTGCATTCGGAGGCTTTGCATAGGAGACGGGAAAGCGCATATTTCGCAAAGGCCTGCCCTCGGACCGGTTAGAGGGCGGATGCGGGTTTTGCGACGAGGATACGCGCAGTTATTGACTAGAGTAATTCCCAGGCCGGATTCTACGTAGCCGGATCAACTCTCAGCGCCTCGATTTCCTGGCCTGCTTTTTCTTTTTGGCGGCTTTCTTGCCGGCCCTTTTGGCTGACTTTTTCGCCGAGGATTTCTTCGAAGCCTTTTTCGCTTTTTTGGTCTTCTTCGGCGTCATCTTTTTCGCGACTTTCCTGGCTGCCTTCTTGACCTTTTTGACGGCTGTCTTGGCAGCTTCCTTGGTCGCGCCGGCGGCGTTGCTCACCGCGTCCGTCATCTGTTCCAGAACGGATTTCTCATCGTCCATATCGTCCCCCAGGGTTTTGTTCGAAGGCTCAACGATAGCGGGATTCGTCGAGGTGTTAAAGGGGTGGACAGGTGCGCGTGCCATTGTCGATTCGAACGCGGCTGTCGCGCGCGACCTCCTCGCGCCGAGATTTCCAGGATGCAATCTATTGCGCCGGGCTTGACTGTCGTCGGTCAAGCGCAGCAAGTGCATTGACTAATATCGACCGGATGCGATCGGCCCCCTGAGCGTCCACGATCGAAGAATCAAGATAAAAATCCAGCCCGGTTATCCGCTCAACGATGACTTCGCCCGTCGCGGTGCTGTCGAGCACATTATCCACCGAATATGGAATGACCTCGCGGCTGATCCCTTTCATCGTGATCGGCGGCAGCGAATGTCCGGCCATGACGTCGCCTGCTAACGCGAATGTTTCATAGCTAACGACGATACCGCCGGGCTCGGCGATGGACTGCAGCCGTGCCGCCAGATTGGCCTCTGCGCCAATGATCGTATAGTCCATTCGATCCGAACTCCCGAAATTGCCGACGTTGCAATAACCGGAGTTGATGCCCATCCGCGCCTTGAACGGGTGCTCGATTCCCGCGGCCCGCCATTTCGCGTTGAGTTCAAGGAGCCGGCGCTGCATGCGCCAGGCCATCCGCACGCATGCCTGGGCATCAGCCCTGTCGCCTCTTGTTTCGGGATCCCCAAAGAAGATCAGCATCGCATCGCCGATGAATTTATCGATCGTGCCGCCATGCTCATGTGCGATCGCGGACATCTCCGTAAAATATTCGTTGAGCAATTGAGTAATCTGTTCCGGCTGTAGCCGCTCGGTGGTAGCGGTAAAATTCTGGATGTCCGAGAAGAAAATCGTCAGTTTCTTTCTTTCGGTATGGATTGTGACGTCCTTCTGTCCGCTGAAAATGCTCTTGTAGACCTGTGGCGAGATATAGCGTGAGATTTTTAGCGAGAGCGTCGCGAGGAAGTCATTGTTCGCTTCCAATTCCCGGTTCATGCCCTGGATTTGCCTGGCTTGGCGGCGTTGCATCGCCACAAACGACACGCCGCTGATCGCGGCTAGAGCGAAATAGGCAAGCAGGTACTTGAACGAGAAAATATTCGCAGCGATCGGCTGCGTGATGGCGACTTCCTGAATGCCGCGGACGTCACCGACTTTCCAGTCGTGCTTCGGGCTTTCCGGATGAGCGTTGTGACAACTGACACAGGCGGGCCCCATGATGATCGGGGCGATCAGCCGGACACTGTCGCTGAACATCGAACTGGCTGCGTCGACGATCCTTTGGTCGGGATTATCGCGCAGGCTTTGCAGGGACGTCTTCTCGAAAGCGTCCAATTGATGCGGCGTGCGGTTCTTGAAGGGAAAGTCGGAAACAAAGCGATAATTGATGTTCCGCTGCTGTTCGCTGATGACCTTGCCAAGTTCGAGCGACAATGTTGCGGGAATGGGTATCGCGCCCGGGATGGTCTCGTAGTTGTGGACCACCTTGGTAGCGCCAGGATTGGCGAGAACCCGGCCGACGACATTCGAGGCGTAATAAGACCGGACGCTGCTGATGACAGAGTTGAGATCGGTCGCCTGCCTTCTGAGCGCGGCCTCTGCGAGATTCGTGAGATCCAGCCATACCGCGACCGGGAGCGCGGCCAGCAGTACTGCGATAAGAAGCCCCGTCAGCACCGAGGAGCGTATGTGTCGGGAGGTTGTACTTTTTTCCATGGCCGCAATTCCGATTCATCAACGTCGCTTGCGCGATGCTTTCATCGGGGGTGGCGCGTGTAAAGCTCTCCCGGCATGTTGCCGCGCTGCAACTTCATGCAGACTCGGTGGACACGGCGCAAGCACGCCTTTGCGCCCTACGAAGCTCGATCGCTTCGTCGCTGCCCTTCCCGTAAGGACGGCGACAAGCGTTACTTCGGCTGTGGCACGATCCGGATATAGGGCTTTTGCGCTTTCCAGCCCTGCGGATAGATCGTCTTGGCCTCGTCGTCGGAAACCGAACCGGCGATGATGACGTCTTCGCCCTGCTTCCAGTCGGCAGGCGTCGCGACGCGATGCTTCGCCGTCATCTGCAGCGAATCGATCGAGCGCAGGATTTCCTGGAAATTGCGCCCTGTCGTCATCGGGTAGACCATCACCAGTTTTATCTTCTTGTCCGGTCCGATGACAAAGACGTTGCGAACGGTCTGGTTGTCGGCGGGGGTGCGCGCGGCGGCGTCGCCGGAGGTTGAGGCCGGCAGCATGTCGTAGAGCTTCGATACCTTGAAGTCGCTGTCGCCGATCATGGGATAGTTCGGCGCCGCGCCCTGCGTCTCCTTGATGTCCTCGGACCATTTTGCGTGCTTGTCGACGGGGTCGACGCTGAGCCCCATCAGCTTGACGCCGCGCTTGTCGAACTCCGGTTTCAGCTTGGCCAGCGCGCCAAGCTCGGTGGTGCAGACCGGCGTGAAATCCTTCGGGTGCGAGAACAGGAGCGCCCAGTTGTTACCGATCCAGTCGTGGAATTTGATTTTGCCTTCGGTGGTTTCGGCCTCGAAATCCGGGGCCACAGCGCCTATCTGGAGAGCCATGTTACGACCTCATGTCATTCAAGTTACAGGTGAATTCGGTTTTTGCAGTATAGAGGGCGGGCCGCCTTAAGTGAACGGGCGCCCGCAAAAGGGTAGAACCTTCTCCGCTGTGGGAAACTCCTAGCATGTCCTTTTGATACCCGCCCGTACAGGGAAAAAACCACGCCGGCCGCAAAAGCCCGATTGCCCCGATATTGCCCCCTGAACGCCGCATCGCTGCCGGACCGGGTTGCGACTCCCCTGAACCGTGACCGATGTCACAGCGACCCATCAGCAACAGTTAAAAAACCCGCGAGGCAAGCTTCGAATCGTTAACCACTCGTTTACGCCCGCATGGAAATGCTGAACCAGAACAAGAAACTGAAAAGAGTACCAATGTCTGCCCCTACGCTTAAGGTCGCCGAGGCAATCGGCACCCTCGAACCATCGAAGATTTCCTGCCGCAAATCCGCAGCCCTTGCCCTGACGATTGTACGCGACGGCGTGATCACCGGCGAAGGCCCCACCACCAAAGGCCGCATTCATTTCTCCCGCGCACTGGACGCCGATGATGCCGCCTGGTGCGCGCGCATCCTGACCGCGACCGCGGTCGAGCACCAGCCGGTTAGCCGCGCCGAAGCCGAAGCGCTGTTCGAGATCGACGATGCGGCCGCCGAACGCAGCGACGAGGGGCGTTTCGACGATTTGCTGGCCAAGGCGGTCGTTCATCACGCGGCCTCCGCTTCCGGTCTGCCAGTGCCTCCGCGTACCGTCGCGCTGTCGCCGGAAACCGCGATCGAAAGCTGGGCGCCGACCAGAGCCGTGGGCGTCGATACCGAAGTGCTGGAGTGGATCGCAAGACAGATGCGCGGCAAGCGCCGCAGCAACCGTACCCTGATGTCGCTGGTCGCCACCATCGTCGGCGCGGCGGCGCTGCCGCTGGCGCAACTGCCGAACGTGTTCGACATCGGGATGTGATCGCAGCCGGCGACGCCGCTTGTCACGACCGCGGAGTTAGTTCCCCGCCGTTTTTTGTTTGCCGCCTCCCGGGTCCAGTCCGACGGTTCGCCCGGGAAATCCCGCCGCGTCGAAATAGCGCTGGGCCAGCACCCGCTGATACTTCACGACCGTCTTGAGGCCGTTCGCCGCGGGCTTGGAGACGAACGTTCCGGCGACCGCCTTCGGGGTTATTCCGTTCGGCAACGCTTCGGAGATGACCCTGCCGATCAGCCCGCCTTCGTTGGCGGGGTGCAAATCCATCAATAGTGCGATGGTCATGCCGACGTCGGCATTGCCCACCGGCAATGCATCGATATAGCCCGCCTTGAAGTCCGGGCCGATCGCCGCCATGAAGTTCATGGTATCGGCGCGGCTGAAACTGCCGTGCATGCCCTGGCCTTGCTGCAAAGTGGTGTCGGCAACGTTTACCGAGCACATCACAGGCCGCGCGCAATCGGTCGAGTAGGAGAGGAAATTGATCACGATGGCGGGCCGAGGTGTTCGCGCCATGCCTTGCGTTGAAATTAGTGCCTTGGAACGGAATGACATGGCATC
Source organism: Alphaproteobacteria bacterium (assembly GCA_005884465.1). GTDB lineage: Bacteria > Pseudomonadota > Alphaproteobacteria > Rhizobiales > Xanthobacteraceae > Bradyrhizobium. The sequence continues at coordinate 14,480 of VAZH01000134.1, forward strand.
TC